>JAAXUF010000006.1 GCA_013336165.1 Coriobacteriia bacterium | reverse complement strand
GAACACCAAGAGGTACCAGCCGAAACTGAAAGGGCTGAGCCCGGAACAATTCCGGACCCAGTCCGTGGACGCCGCTTGAGACCCCTATTAAGCCGTCCAGCTTTTGGGGTCTAGTTCAGACGGGAGCCCTTCTTCAGGTGTTGTGCCGAAGTGACCTACGCCTCGACGATCTCCACGAGCTCGATCTCGAAGGTGAGGTCCTCGCCCGCGAGCGGGTGGTTCATGTCGAGCACGGCTTCTTCCTCGTTGACCTCGGCGACCATCGCGGGGATGCGCTCGCCGTTGGGGCCGGAAAGTTCGAGCATCCAGCCGACTTCGGGGGTCGATGGGAATGCCGACAGCGGGAACGTGTGCGTGGCTTCCTCGTAGCGCTCGCCGTAGGCTTCTGCTGCGGGAATGGTGACAGTGATCTTCTCGCCGACTTCAAGGCCGCTCACGGCGGCGTTGAAACCCGGAATGACCTGACCTTCGTCGACTACGAACTCGAGCGGATCGCGGCCTTCGCTGCAATCGAACTCAGAGCCGTCCGACTTTGTGCCGCGATAGTGGACGCGGACGGTATCGCCTGACTTTGGTGCCATGGTGCCTCCTTGAGGCCTGAAGCGTACTTGAATATGTATGGGCAACTTTAGCGCATTGCCCTCAGTAGCGGACAGCACGCGCCTTGCCATCTTGCTCCGCAGGGAAGGTTCCCGTGTCGGCTTGCTCCGAGAAGGGCACAATTGACGCATGGAGTTGTCAGATTGGCGCTGATGCAGTTTGATGATTGTTATCCGACACTCTCCCGCGAGGAGGACGGTTTGGGCGCGTTTTCCCCCATACGAGGAAAGTGCACGTGGTGGCGCGAAACGCCGGACGATGGCGACGCGCACAACAGCCGTGTGAAGCCCGAGAACAAGGTTGTCCGCTGCCTCTGCTTCGTGGAAGGCAAGGGCTGGGGGTTTAACACGTCGGAACTGCCCTCGGACTGCCCTGAGCGGTTTCATTGCCGCTATTACATCAAGCAGTACTAGAGAGCTTCTTCTCGGCGAGGGCTTGCCAGAATGGTTCATAGGATAGATACTTTCTGACATTAACTATCAGTCGCAGAAAGCATCGACGCCATGCCAGACACTCTCGATCCTGATTTCGGCTCCGACGACCTTGTCATCCTGGCGAAGGACATGCGGTCAAGTTGGCATGCGATGACGCATCCCGCGCATCTCCCGGGGGACCCTGAGGCATCTCACTCTCAGCAACGATGGGTGCTCGAGGCTCTCGCTCGCGGGCCGAGGCGGATGAGCGATTTGGCGGAGGGCACTTGCACATCGCAGGCGTCACTCACCGGCATTATCGACCGGATGGAGGAGCGCGGTCTGGTGGAGAGGGTCCGCCCTGCCGGCGACCGGCGTGTGGTCGAGGTCTCTCTGACCGAGGCCGGACGCCAAGAAAAGGCGCGGGTGCACGGTATCACCGTCGCGCGTCTCGGAAAGATGCTTGAACCGCTTGACGCGGCTGAACGGCTTGAGTTGATGCGCCTTTTCCGCAAGATGGCCACATCGGCTGCTGCCGGATCCAATCGCTAGAAGCTGGGAGTACCAAAGTATGGTTCTGCGCGACTTGCCCCACAAAAGAAAGATGCACATATTGGCCGGTGTATTGCTGGCGATGCTGCTCGGCGCGCTCGACGGCACCATCGTGGGACCCGCCATGCCCAAGATCGTGCAGGATCTGGGAGGCATGGCGCTCCTGTCTTGGGTCTTCACCATTTATTCGCTCACATCCACCATCGCCATTCCGATCATTGGGAAGCTTTCCGACCTGTATGGCCGCAAGTGGTTCTACCTTGTAGGTATCGCTGTGTTCATGCTGGGATCGGGCCTGTCTGGCACATCGGGTGAGCCGTGGATGAACAGCATCTTCACGACGCTCACCGGGGATTCACACCAGATGATCCAGCTCATCGTGTTTCGCGGCCTGCAGGGCATTGGCGGTGGGATGATGATGGCCAACGGCATGGCGATCATCGGCGACATGTTCGACTCACGCGAGCGGGGCCGGTATCAGGGCGTGATGGGCGCTGCGTTCGGCTTCGCATCGGTGTTCGGTCCTGCGATCGGCGGCTGGCTTACCGATTCGTTGTCGTGGCACTGGATCTTCCTCGTGAACATCCCGATAGGCTTCGTCGCGCTCGGCGTCTTGGCCGCTACGCTGCCAAAGGCCGAGCACGGGCAGAACCACCGGATCGACTGGTGGGGCGCCACCGCGCTTACGGCCGGCGTCGTGCCTCTGCTGCTCGCCTTGAACTGGGGCGGGTCTGAATACGCGTGGAATTCGAGGACGATCCTGCTCCTGTTCGCTGCCGCATTTGTAGCGCTCACGTTGTTCGTTCTTCGCGAGGCGAAGGCCTCGGAGCCGATTCTGGATATACGGCTGTTCCGCGATCGCGGGTTCTCGGCGAGCATGATCGTGCTCTTTCTGTCGGGCGTGGGAATGTTCGGCTCGATTATGTTCCTGCCGACGTTCATGCAGATCGTTCAGGGCGGCACGGCGTCGAGTTCGGGCGTCTTGCTGACGCCGATGATGATCGGGATGATCGTGGCTTCGGTCTCGGGGGGCCAGATCATCTCCAGCACCGGGCGCTACAAGAGGCTTGGCATTGGCGGCCTCGCGGTTGCGACGGTTGGCCTGTTCCTGCTCTCAAGGCTGACGGTTGATGCGGGTAACCTCGCGGTCGTCCTGCCGATGGTGATGGTCGGGGCCGGTATCGGCGTGACCATGCCGCTGTTCACGATTTCGCTCCAGGCGCAGTTTCAGGATCGCATCGGTGAGGTCACCGGTGCGATGCAGTTCTTCCGCTCGATCGGCGGCACCATGGGAGTTGCGCTGCTGGGTGGCGTCATGAATGCTTCGATGCGAACCGACCTCATGAGCCGCATTGGCGACAAGGGGCTGCCGCAGCTCCAGACGCTGTGGGCAACGGGCGCGCAGCCCGGCCCGTTTTCCGCAGAGGGCCTGAAGGCTATGGTTGCCGCGTTGGGTGACAAGATCCCCAACGGCGCCGAGTCGATATTCACCGACTTCGTCGGAGGCCTCAAGACCGTGGTCGACGGTGGCATTTCAGAATCGTTCGATCCCAGCGGTCTGCTCAACGTGAGCCTGTTTGAAGTTGTCGGGGGTGTCGTGGCCAAAGTGCAGGGGAGTCTGCCTGCTGCGACGGCCTCGCAGCTGCACCTCACCGACGTGTGGGCGACGCTTGTTCTCGACCTGAAGCTCGCTCTCACCTCGGGTGTGACGTCCGCGTTCTTCTACGCGGGCATCCTGATGGCGCTGGCTTTTGTCGGCATGTGGTTTGTCGCCGAGGTGCCGCTCCACGGCCGTGCGCATCTCGCAACCGCCGAAGAAGTGGGTGCCGAGCTTCTGGTCGAAGAGGCCATGCTTGCCGCCGATGATGAGCCGGTGATCGTCGACGTGCCCGGCCACCAAAACGTGCGGGGCGAGGTCGCCGGCGACCTTCCGAAGCGGCATCGCTAGCATGTCGCGCCAGCCCGCCTTGGGCGATTTCGTGAAGCTGGTCGTTTCCGAGGGTGGACTGCGTTACCGCGATTTTCCGTGGCGCCGGACGCGCGATCCGTACGAGATACTCGTCTCCGAGGTGATGCTGCAGCAGACGCAGGTCGCCCGCGTGCTCACGCGCTTCCCCGAGTGGCTCGCCGAGTTCCCGACGATTGACGCGCTCGCTGTCGCACCGCTGGAGGCTGTCCTTCGAGCGTGGCAGGGTCTCGGCTACAATCGCCGCGCGGTCGCCCTCAAGCGTGCCGCCGAGCAGGTCGCCGAGACCAGCGGCGGGCAGCTTCCGGCCGACGAGGCCTCATTGCGCGCGCTGCCGGGCGTGGGCGCGGCGACCGCGGCCGGTGTGCTGGCGTTCGCATTCGACTTGCCGGCGGTCTACCTGGAGACCAACGTCCGCGCCGTCTTCTTGCACGAGCTGTTCGCGGATCTCGACGCAGTGCCGGATCGCGAGATCCTGCCTCTCGTCGCAGCGGCCGTGGCGGAGGCTTCGCGTCAAGGCATCGGGCCTCGGCCGTGGTACTACGCCCTCCTCGACTACGGGTCGCATCTCAAGCGCACGCAGCCCAACCCCTCGCGGCGCAGCGCGCACCATGCGCGCCAGTCAGCTTTCGAGGGCTCCCATCGGCAGAAGCGGGCCGCGCTGCTCCGTGACGTCATCGCCGAGCCGGGCCGCACCGCCGACGACTACGCCGCAGATCTCGCGGCCTCAGAGCGCGCAGCCGGACGCACACCGCCGCGCACGGGCGAGGTGTTCGCGATCCTAGAGTCGCTTGCAGCAGAAGGCTTCCTTGCGCGCGCGGCCGACGGCTGGTTCGTGGCTTAGGAGTAGTCCCGGGGATGCCGGACGAACGGCTGATCACTTCCCCAGAGCGGCAAAGATCATAAGCGCAATTGAGCTGCCGCCCATGAGGATAGTCACAAACCACCCCCAGAAGTTCACCCATCGCGGGTTCGTGAAGCTGCCCATCACCTTCTTGTCTCGGCCGATTCTGAAGATGAAGAACATCAGGATTGGCGCGATGCTCCCGTTGACGATGGCGGCGTAGTAGAGCGCTTTGATGGGATTGATACCGACGAAATTTAGTAGCATGCCGGCAAGCATGGATAGCATGATGATCCAGTAGAAGCCTTTTGCTGACCTGAACTTCTCGCTCAGCCCCTCATGCCATTGGAAGAGTTCAGCGACAGCATATGCCGATGCGCCTGCCAGAACGGGAACGGCAAGGAGCCCGACCCCGAAGATCCCAATCGTGAACAGCAGAGAGGCAAAATTGCCGGCCAGTGGTTTGAGTGCCGCCGCAGCCTGCTGGGCCGTGTCCACATTGGTGATGCCGTTGTCATGCAGGACGAAAGCGGTCGTCACGATGATGAACAGGAAGACGACGTTGGCCAGCGCCATGCCGGTGTAGGTGTCCTTGCGCATCTCGGAGATTTCGTGTGTCAGGACTGTGGTTCGGAAGTCGCCCAGCTCGCCCTCATCGCGCTCCTGCTCGACCTCTTCGGAGGCTTGCCAGAAGAACAGATAGGGCGTGATCGTCGTACCCATTACGGCGACCATGGCTGCAAGGAATCCAGCATTGAGCTGGATCTGCGGAATCGCGAGGCTTCGCAGAACCGCCATCCAGTCGGGTTTGATGACGAAGCCGGTCACGATGTAGGCAAGCAGCGACAGCGTCAGCCACTTGAGGATGCGGGAGTAGCGGTGGTAGGGCACCAGAATTTCCAGTGCCGTGATGGCGGCCGTCAGCACGAGGACGGCTTCGATGAAGCCGATCGGGACGAGCAGCTGCAACGATGCGGCCATGGCTCCTATGTCAGCCCCGATATTCACCGTATTCGCGATAAGCAGCAGTCCTACCAGCGGATATAGCAGGCGCTTGCCGTAGCGGCGGCCGATAACGTGTGCCAGCCCGGTCTGTGTCACGATCCCGATGCGTGCCACGGTTTCCTGCACCGCGATCATCATCGGCAACAGGTAGACGGCCAGCCACGACAGCCCCAAACCATAGGTTGATCCCACTGCCGAGTACGTCCCGATGCCCGACGGGTCATCGTCGGAAGCGCCGGTGATGAGTCCCGGGCCGAGCGTCTTCAGGTAGGAACCGTGATGCTTTCGAGCCAACTCGTCCGGCGTGTCGGCGTAGCGCCGCAGTTCTGCGTCGGAAACCAGAAGCTGCCCGCCCTCGAGGTCTGCCTTGAGGTTTCCGGTTCTGATGAGGAACGCCAGTTTGCGGACGGGAATGCCGGACTGGGTGCTTGCTTCGTGGAGGGTGAGCTTGTTGGGCATGGGCGGCTCTCCTGTGATGCCCCCGCCACGACTCTCCTAGGAGTCTCGCGAAAGGGTCACGACTATTCCTCGTCCGAGTAGGCCAGCAGGCGCGCAATCTCACGCGCGATCTCACCGTAGGGCTGTCCGGTACGCCGCGCGATCTCGGCGACGTCGTCGTGCTCCGGCCGCACGCATCCGGCACCCAGCTTGACTCGCGCCGGCCCCCACTGCGTCTCGACCTCGCGTACCTCGCGCTCGGCGAGGTGTCGCACACACGGCCGCATCCGCACGCCAAGCGACCCGGTGAGCTCGACGATCCGCGCCGCGAACCGCTCGGCTGCGGCGGGCTCGGCAAGCACCGACAGCATCACCGCCGCGCGACCCTTCTTCATCACGATCGGCGTTTGCCACACGTCCGGCGCGCCCTCGGCCAACAGCTCCTCGGCAGCAAATGCGAGCTGCTCTGCCGAGAGGTGGTCGATGTTGGTCTCCAGCACGACGACCTCGTCGCGGGAGCTACCCTCATCATTCGCAGTCTCGCCCAGAAGGAGGCGACACACGTTCGCCGAGCCGATCTCACGCGTGCCCGTGCCGAAGCCCTGCGCAACGACGCGCATCGGCGGCACGGGCCCGAAGGTGGCGGCGAGGGCGGCGAGGAGTGCGGCGCCGGTCGGCGTGGTGAGCTCGATGGCGGCAGGACCGGAGACGACGGGGATGCGCCCGGTCGCCAACAGCTCCGCGGTTGCGGGGGCAGGCACCGGAAGCGCGCCGTGCGAAGTCTCCACTGTGCCCGAGCCGACTGCGACCTCTGTCGCGATGAGCCGCGTGACGCCTAGGGCGTGCAGCCCTGCGCAAACGCCGACCACGTCGGTGATGGAGTCGATCGCACCGACCTCGTGGAAGTGGACGCTGTCAGGCGAGGTTCCGTGGATGCGCGCTTCGGCAATCGCGAGCATCTCAAACGCACGCAACGCGCTCTCGCGGACGGGAGCGTCAAGATCGGCGCCTTCGAGAAGCGTGCGCATGTCGGCCCAGGTGCGCGAATGCGGCTGCCCCTCGGCGGTCACGCGCACACCGAGCGCGCTGATTCCGTGGGAGTTCCGGCGCTCCACGTCGATGCGCGCCTCGGGCGCCAGCTTCGCGATGACCGCGCGCAGGTCGTCGGCGGAAAACCCGGGCCCGCTCTGCTCGGCGAGACGCGTTCCGGCGTCGAGTACGGCGCCCAAGAACTTGTCGCCGGACACGCCGGTCGAGCAGTCGAGGTGAGCTATCACGGGGTCACCTCGGCTTGAGCGAAGCGTACCGGTGGGCGATTCACGCGTGACGCGAGCACCGCCGCGCCAAAGCCGTTGTCGATGTTGACGACGCCGATCCCGGCAGCGCACGAGTTCAGCATCGTGAGCATCGCCGAGAACCCGCCGAGGTTTGCGCCGTAGCCCACGCTCGTGGGCACCGCGACTACGGGGACGTCGACGAGGCCGGCCACAATCGAGGGCAGTGCGCCCTCCATGCCCGCCACGGCAATGATCACCCGTGCCGAGCGCAGCGTGTCGGTGTGCGCGAGCAGGCGGTGCATGCCGGCGATGCCCACGTCGTAGAGGCGCGTGACGCGCGAGCCCATGGCCTCGGCGCAGACAGCGGCCTCCTCGGCGACCGGGATGTCCGCGGTGCCGCCGGTGGCGATGACGATGTGGCCGTCGCGCGGAGGCGCCAAACGGCGGTCGACCGCGATGACGCGGGCATCTTCGTGCCAGACGGCGTCGGGCGCCACCTCGAGGACGGCGTCGGCCTGCTCACGCGTCGCCCGCGTGCCCAGCAGCACGTCACCGTGCGACAGTATCTCGCGCGCGATGGCGCCAACCTGGGCGGCGGACTTGCCTTGGCAGAAGATCACCTCAGCAAACCCGGTTCGGGCTTCTCTCGCATGGTCGACCCGCGCGTCGATGCGGGCTGTGCGTGCACAGCCGGGGACCTCGGTAAACGGCGCCGGCGCTATTCTGCGTGCGGCGTCATCGGGTGACAGTTCGCCTTCAGCGACGGCGCGCAGCAGGTCGATGATGTTCTCGGAATGCAATGGCTCTCCAAGCTTCCAGGGGCCAGTCGTCTATACTTGTACCACGATTAGGCTGGCGAGACAGCGACAGGAGCTGAAAGAACCGATGGCCCGCTACGCTTTTCTTGGCCCGGAAGGGACGTTTTCGGAAGAGGCACTCTTCAAACTCGACATACCCGACGTTGAGCCGGTTTCGTGTACGAGTATCGGAGAAGTGTTCGAGTTGGTCGAACGCGGTCAGGCAGAAGCCGGGATCGTGCCGATCGAAAACTCCGTCGAAGGATCCGTGTCCGATACTCTCGATGCGCTGGCGTTTGACACCTCGCTGGAGATCCAGTCCGAGCTTGTGTTAGACATCCACCACGCAGTCGTTGTCGCGCCGGGCGTCAAGCTCTCGGAAGCAACCTCGGTGGTGGCGCATCCGCAGGCCAGCGGCCAGTGCCGCCGTTGGCTTGCCCGCAATCTACAAGGACGTCCCGTGACCGCAGCCAACTCTAACGCCGAAGCAGTCAGAACGGCGGTCGCAAACCCCGGAGTGGTTGCACTGGGACCCGTCGTGGCCGCCGAGCTCTACGGCGGAGAGGTGCTGGTTCGTGACGTTGAGGATTATGCCGGCAATCAGACGCGGTTCGTGGTTATCGGCCGAGGTGTTAATCCGCGCACAGGCCGAGACAAGACTTCGCTGGCGCTCTTCCTGAAGCGCGACAAGCCGGGCGCGTTGCTGATGATTCTCTCCGAGTTCGCCTACGGCGAGATCAACCTGACCAAGATCCAGTCTCGGCCGACGAAGCAGGCGCTGGGGGAGTACATGTTCTTCGTCGACCTCGAGGGGCACATGGAAGACCCCGATGTTCGCACAGCTCTCGATTGCCTGCGTCTGAAGCTTCGAGAGGTGAAAGTGCTTGGGAGCTATCCGCGCGCATAAAGCGGCAGGATAGGGTATAGGAGTACCGTTCCCCCTACATTCTTTGCCGTTCACGGATGGGGCGGCGGGCGGGTTCGCTCCGGAATATATTACTGGTAGCATGCACACATGCTGATAGGAGGCGGAAGGCGCCGCCCAGTTGCTAGATCTGATCACTGCCGTGCGTGCCCGGCGACATTACCGCCGAGGTTTGATGTGTCCGCTCGATAGGGTCGAAAGGAGAGGAGGGGAGAGACTGAGGTTCCGGCCCGGACTTCATATGCCGCCGTGCGCACGACGTCATATTCCTGAACGTAGAGCACCAAAGGATTGGAGGCACGCCCATGCCTGGTAAGAACGGCGTGCTGCCGCAGGAATTGAAAGCCCGCGGCATCACGCGCCGCGACTTCACCAAGTTTTGCGCTTCGATAGCGGCCATTCTCGGCCTCGAAGCAAGCGCAATTCCGGAAGTCGCAGCCGCTGTTACCAAAGCATCATCGCTCAAGCCGGTAGTCTGGCTCGAGGCTGGTTCGTGCAGTGGATGCACCGAATCGACCGCACAGGCCGACTACCCGGATGTCGCAACCATCGTGTTGGACATCCTGTCCGTGAACTACAGTGAGACCCTTATGGCCGCCGCGGGTTACACCGCAGCGCAGGCCAAAGAAGACACCATTCACGCCGGTGGCTACATCCTCATCTATGAGGGGTCAGTCATGACCGCCTGGGACGGTGCCGCTCTCATGATCGGTGGTCCCGATGGTGAGCAGGTCAAGGGTACCGAGGAGCTCAAGGTGGCCGCCAAGGGTGCCGAGGCGATCATCGCCGTCGGGTCTTGCGCCGTTGACGGCGGCTGGGTTGCAGCCGACCCGAACCCCGCCGGCGCCATGGGAGTCCAGAAGTTCCTCGAGCAGGAGGGCATCAAGAAGCCGCTCATCAACCTTCCGATGTGCCCGGTCAACCCCGAGCATCTTGTCGCAGTGGTCATCGACTACCTGCTGCTCGGCAAGGTTCCCGCACTCGACGAGCATCTTCGCCCCAAGCTCATGTTCGGGCAGACCATTCACGACAACTGCCCCCGCCGTGGCCACTTCGAGAACGGCGAGTTCGTCTATCAGTTCGGTTCCGAGGAAGAGGCCAAGGGTTATTGCCTCTATCCTATGGGCTGCAAGGGTCCGCAGACCAAGACCAACTGCCCGATCGTGCGCTGGAACAAGCGTGTGAGCTGGTGTGTCGAGGCAGGTGCTCCCTGTATCGGTTGCGGCAACCTGAACTGGGTCGACGCCGATGGTCCATTCTTCAAGCGCATGCGCAACCTGGAGGTTCTCGGCGGCGTTCAGCCGACGACCATCGGGCTCGGAGTCACCGGAGTCGTGGCGGCAGGTCTTGTCGTTCACGGACTCGGCATGAAGGCTGCCGGCCGCGCCGGTGCTGCTAATGCCGGCGGACCGACCGAAGCTGTTAAGGAATATGACCGCAAGCGAGCCGGGAAAGGAGGCGACCAATAATGGCGAAAACCCGTACACTCATCGACCCCGTTACTCGTATCGAGGGTCATCTGCGTATAGAACTCGAGGTTGAGAACGACAAAGTCACCGACGCTTGGGTCAGCGGTACGCTCTTCCGCGGACTCGAGTTGATAATGAAGGGCCGTGCCCCTCAGGACGCATTCTTCATCTCTCAGCGTATCTGTGGTGTGTGCCCTGTTTCTCACGGCCACACCTCGACCATGGCGACCGATAAGGCGTTCAATATCGCGATCCCCAACAACGCGCGTATTATCCGCAACCTGATCGAAGGCGCCCAGTTCCTGCACAGCCACATTCTGTGGTTCTATCAGCTGGCCGCCCTAGACTGGATCGACGCATCCAAGGCCCTTAAGGCCAACGTCGCCGACACCCATGCCCTCGCCGAGAAGGCCGGTACCAGCGGTGCCGACTTCGGCGCCGTGCAGAAGCACCTGAAGGCTCTTGTCGACGGTGGGCAGATGTCGATCTTCTCGGGTGCATGGTTCGGTAACGACGCCTATGCCAAGAAGATGCCGCCGGAGTTGAACCTCATCGCCGTCGCGCACTACCTGGAAGCTCTGCACATGCAGTCCGAGGCCTCTGCGGTTGCAGCCATCATGGGCGGCAAGATGCCGCACATCATGACCTCGATTCCCGGTGGCACGACCTTCGTTCCCACCGAGGAGAAGCTCGACGGGATCCTGTTCCGCCTGCTCAAGGTTCGCGACTGGGTCCAGAACACCATGATTCCGGATACCCTGGCGATCGCGCCGTTTTATCCTGAAGCACTTGGCTATGGACAGGGTGTCGGAAAGTTCCTCGCCTACGGTGTCTTCGAGGCAAAATCCATGAAGGCCAGCGATCGTTACCTACCGCCGGGCGTCATCAGAAGCGGCCTCAAGGTCGAGGACGTCGATCAGTCCAAGATCCTCGAGTTCGTCGACAGCTCGTTCTACGAGGCTCAGGACGGCAACAAGAATCCGGCCGTCGGATCCACTCACCCCATCGCCCCGGTGTACGACACCGAGAAGTCGGGCGGCAAGTACAGCTGGTCCAAGTCGCCTCGCTACGATGGCGTTCCGCTGGAAGTCGGCGGTCTGTCCCGTATGCTCGTCGCCTATCTGCGCGGCGTTCCCAGGGTCAAGGAACTGGTCGACGGTGCCCTCAAGGCCCTCGGCGCAGCCGGCAAGCCCGAGGTACTCGTTTCGACGCTCGGTCGTGTGGCTGGCCGCAACCTCGAAGCCCTCTACGTCGGCGAGCTCATGATCGACCAGGTCAACGAGCTCATCGCGAACCTCAAAGGCGGGGACTCGAAGTTCTTCCAGTCCTACAATGATGACCAAGGCGCTGGCGTTGGCATGTGGGAGGCTCCTCGCGGCGCTCTTCTGCATGCGACCAACGTCAAGAACCACAAGATCGAGAACTACCAGTGCATCGTACCGTCGACGTGGAACATCTCGCCCCGCACCAAGGACGGCGTTCGCGGTCCGATGGAGCAGGCCCTCATCGGCAACCCGTGCACCAACCTCAAGCAGCCGCTCGAGGCACTGCGTACGGTTCACAGCTTCGACCCGTGCATCGCTTGCGCCGTGCATGTGACGAGCGTCAAGACCGGGGCAGAGACGACCATCTGGACCGGTCCCGCGATGGGGGTGAGGTAAATGTCACACGCTTTTTATCGTGAGGAGCACCCTCTGGTCTTCGTGTTCACGCACTGGATCAACCTGCTCTCCATGATCTTCCTGACCCTGTCGGGCTTCTATATCCACTTCCCGATCGTGCCGGGTCTGATGGGCGTGGCTCGTGGCGCGCACTTCTTCTGGATGTTTGTCGTGCTCATCAACCTGGTGGTCCGAATCGTTCTCGCGTTCATCGTGAAGGATGCCAACCAGCAGGCTTCACGCGTGATCGCTGGCGCAGACATCAAGAACTTCCTCCCCCAGAAGGAGAACCGTCACCAGCTTTGGCCGACGGTCAAGTACTACCTGTTCCTGAAGAAGGAGCACCCGATCCAGGCCAAGTACAACCCGCTGCAGAAGGTCTCGTATGCCGCGACCGTTCTGCTGACCCTTCTCGCCGCCTACACCGGGTTTTCCCTGTGGGGTCCGACGATGGACTGGTCGCTCTTCCACGCGGGTACGGAGGCCGTTGGCGGTCTCATGTCGATGAGGATCATCCACTACTTCGTCATGTGGACCGTCCTGATCTTCGCCGGTGTGCACGCCTATCTGGCCAGCATCTTCGGTACCCCCGCCCTGAAGATCATGTTTGCTTGGAAAGAGACCCCTGCCGAGCACTAGTCGCCAAGGGAACGCATCTCAGCACTAGCGGAAAGGTCTCGGCACATTGCCGGGGCCTTTCCTTATGGCTTGCGAAATCGGGCGGGTGCCGGCTTTCAGATATACTTCTCGGCAGTTCGCCTGCGACGTCCTTGACCCGCCTTGGAGGCTCTCCATGCTTGACGCCCGCTATGTCCGAGACAATCCCGAGATCGTTCGCGAGGCGCTCGCGGCCCGCAACTCGTCGTGGGACCTCGACAGCTTTCTCGCGCTCGATGTGGAGCGGCGTCGCCTCATCGCCGAGGTCGAGGGGCTGCAGGCTCGGCGCAACGATGCCAGCAAGGCGATCGGCGCGCTGATGCAGCAGGGACGGCGCGAGGAGGCGGAAGGCGCCAAGGAAGACGTACGGTCCATCAACGAGCTGATCACGACCTTCGACGCGCACCTCGAGGCGGTCGAGCGCGATACGAAGCTCCTGTTGCAGACCGTCCCAAACCTTCCGGATGCATCTGTGCCCGTCGGGCTTGATGAGAGCGGCAACATCGAGACCAAACGCTGGGGCACGCCTCCGGAGTTCAGCTTCGACGCGCTCCCGCACTGGGACCTCGGGCCGGCGCTGGGCATCATAGACTTCGAGCGCGGTGTGAAGCTGGCCGGTGCGCGGTTCGTGCTGCTCGGCGGCATGGGTGCTCGGCTGGAGCGCGCGCTCATCAACTTCATGCTCGACACGCACGCCGAGGCGGGGTATCGCGAGTGGTGGACGCCTGCGCTCGCGAATGCCGAGACGCTCACCGGCACCGGGCAGCTACCCAAGTTCGAGGAAGACCTCTACAAGACCGGCGAGGGGCTCTACCTGATCCCGACCGCCGAGGTCATGCTCACCAACATCCATCGCGATGAAGTGCTTGATGGGGAGACGCTTCCCCGGCACTACACCGCGTACACGCCGTGCTTCCGGGAAGAAGCCGGCAGCGCCGGCCGGGACACACGCGGGCTGATCCGCGTACACCAATTCGACAAGGTCGAGCTGGTCAAGTTCTCGCGCCCGGAGGAGAGCTTCGAGGCACTGGAGGGCATGCTCGCCGATGCGGAGCGCATTTTGCAGAAGCTCGGCCTTGCGTATCGCGTCATCGTGCTGTGTACGGGCGACATGGGGTTCTCGGCGGCCAAGACCTACGACATCGAGGTGTGGTTGCCCAGCTACAACGGCTACAAGGAGATCTCGAGCTGCAGCAACTGCACGGACTTTCAGGCCCGCCGAGCCAACATCAAGCACCAGGACGCTTCGGCGTTCAAGGGGACTCGACTGGTGCACACGCTCAACGGGTCGGGGCTCGCCGTGGGTCGCACGATGGCGGCCGTGCTCGAGAACTACCAGCGCGAGGACGGCACCGTCGAAATCCCCGAGGTGCTGCGGCCGTACATGGGTGGAGTCACGGAGATTCGCGCCGAGAAGGTTTAGCGAGGCTGCACTTCAGGCTCGGCGGTCGCGTTCAGCTGCGTTGGGAATCCTTGGCTGATCTGTACTTCCAGCTCGGCTCGGCTATGAACTCCGACCTTCGCGTAGATATGGCCGATGTGGGCCTTCGCGGTTCCGTGCGCAATGAAGAGCTCCTTCTCGATTTCGGTGATGCTATCGCCTTGCGCGAGCAGCAGCAGGACTTCCTCCTCGCGCGGGCTGAGACTGTGGCGCCTGGCGATCTCCTCGCATCGCAGAAGAATCCGCTCACGGCTGGAGATCTGACCTTGGTCGCCAAAGGAGCTCGCGAGTGATATGCCCCATCGGGAGGCGTACTCCCTCTCGCGGAAAAGGAAGCGCGACGACAGAATCACGAGGGCCGCGACAACGACAGCGACGATCTCAAGCTGGAGTGTCTGAGACACAGCGTTCGTCTGCAGCCATTTCGAGAGCGTCTCTCCCAAGAGCGAAACCACGATTGAGGCCGCGCGCGTGAAGCCCCAGATCCAGATCGCCGATACGCCGAAGCGGAAGATGATGTCGCTCAGTATCAAGGTTGTCAGGATCACGAGCCCGTAGTAGCTGGCATTGACGCAGATCTTCGCCAAAGGAGATGCTCCCCCGCCAAGCAAGGGAACCAACAGAAGCCCGAGGATCATGACGGACCAGACGACACCGTACAGCAGAACCAAGGAGAACTTTTCCCTGAAGAAGAGTACGGAGATCAGCACGAACAGACACGGAAGGATTATTCCGAGCGGCCTGTAGAGGGTCGGAGACCCTGTGAAACCCAGCCCGACTCCCCATGCGAAGTTGTACACGACCAAGAGGATGACGGGCTTCCAAGGGAATGAAGCGGCAACCGAGAACGACCCGGGACGCTTCTCCTCAGGGATGTCGCCATAACTGAGAGCCAAGGACACGGCGGAGAGGGCCGGCAAGCACACCATCACACCCATGAAGTAGGCGGGCTCCAGGCCACCCAGCACGAAGCTGATCAAAGCTCCGAACAGGAGGGAGGCGGAGTAGTAGATGGCCACTTTCGTGAAGGAGAGGGAGCCGTACACCTCGTACCACAGCAGGATGAGCGGAGCCAGTCCGATCCCGGAGAGGCCTGCCGACAGGTACAAGATGGCGACCGAGGGCGCTTCCATATAGGAGTAGGCGACGTAGAGCAAAGAGCCAACGGTCATCAGGCTCGTCGAAGCCCACAGGATCCAGCGACGCCGGTACAGCGGAGTGAGTTTTCTTGCGAGCAGGGCGATGAGAAAGAGTATTAACACAGCCGACATGTCCCAAATCACGCGCTTTGGAGAAGTCCCGAAGAAGCTGGTCCTCGTCACAGCGTCAGAATCGGGGAAGGTCGACAAGAGCCATGCCCTGTAGAGGCCGACACCCAAGAAATACAGGGGAATGCGTGGTATTCGTCCCAAAAGACGCTCCCTTTCGATCCGTTCTGTATCCCGACAGAACGCTCCGTACGAGCATACGTCATCCGGAGCAGGCTGACATCCCCATTGCCGGTTTATGGGCCGGTTTATACGAATAGGCCCGAGGGAGGGCGGAATAGGATGGCAAGCCAATACAATAACCGTCCCTTTTGGAAGATGCTTCTCTCATCGCAGCAAGGCTGCGTTGCATGTGTGATGTTCTGCCAGTACTGACGAAAGGGAGACAGACATGGATGAGAAGCTCGTCACAAGTTCCAACGGAGAGGGTGAGCAGGGAAAGGGAATCTCGAGAAGGGATCTCCTGAAGTACGGTGCACTTTCAGCTGTTGGGGTAGCGGGAACCGTCGGCCTCGGCGGCCTAGCCGGGTGCAGTAGCGCGGCCCCCGCCGCGGCTCCTACGGATCCGCTGGCGGCCCCCGCCGCGATCACGGCTGACAAGATATCTGAGACAAAGGACTTCGATGTCGTTGTTGTGGGCGCCGGAGCATCCGGCGTACCTGCGGCGTTCTCGGCTCAAGAGGCAGGCGCGAAGGTCGGGGTGCTCACGAAGGGCGCCACAGCCATGGCATCCGGAAACACCGCCACGGCCATAGTCCTGAGCAAGAGCGATCCGGCCGGTCCGGCCACACTGATGCGTGCGTATGCCGATTTGAACCAGAACAGGTGCGACTGGAAACTCATCGAGGCTTACGTCGCGAAATCGGAGGAGACTCTTGCTTGGATAATCAAGCAAGCAACCGCGGGCGGTCTCGCGCCGGTTGTGACCGCGGATACGAAGTCGGGCGCTGCCGGAGTAAGTGTGACCACTCGCGGTGCAGGGTTCTCTCCCAAGCCAATCAACCAGGCCAACGGAATGCAGGCCTTGGCGAAGTCTGCAGAGAAGGCTGGCGTTCAGTTCTTCTACAAGACGCCGGCGGTTCAGCTTGTCAAAGAGAACGGTAAGATAGTCGCCGTCATCGGCAAGACTAGCGAAGGCAAGTACATCCGTCTGAACGCCAAGAAGGGCGTCATTCTGGCGGCGGGCGACTACTCGAACAACGATGACATGGTGAAGAAGTACAACCCCGACTGCGTGAAGTTCAGCAGAAAGCAGGTAGGCGCCACAGGCGACGGTATCCTCATGGGGATGTGGGCGGATGCGGTACTCGAGCCGATTCCTCACTCCAAGATGATCCACGACATGGACAGCGGTCCAATGTGGGACGAGCCCTTCCTGCGCGTGAACGACAACGCCGAGCGCTTCGCCAACGAAGAGATCAAGATGGGCTACGTGAACAACACTCTTCGTAACCAGCCTCACACGAAGGAGGACACAGGCTGGTACTGCCAGATCTTCGATGGCAACTACACAGCACAGGTCACTGCTTGGGGCGGTCGACCGACAGCCGTCGCCTCCCTCAACAACTACATGCCTGAGTACACCGGCGAAAAGACCGGTGTATACAAGGAGCTGACCGCGACCTACTCGGCGAACACTCTTGCTGACCTTGCCAAGAAGCTCGGGCTTCCGGCGGACGCTCTTCAGAAGACCGTCGATGAGTACAACAAGGTCTGTGCGCTGGGGTACGACGCGAAGTACGGCAAGACGGCCAAGTACCTGCAGCCGATAACCACAGCGCCGTTCTATGGCATCAGGAAGCACTACAGGGTCTCGGCGATCGTGGCCGGCCTCATCATCAATGAGAACTGCCAGTGCCTTGATCCGTCCGGCAAGGTCATCCCCGGTCTGTATGCCGCGGGCATGAATGCAGGCGGAATTGCAGGCGGAATCGACTGGGCCATGACGGTCGGCGGAATGCACTTGGGTCGTTGTCACACCCAGGGACGCATCGCCGGTCAGCACGCAGCCAAGTCGTAGACTGCGACTTCAACGCGCGACACTGGGGCGGCCGGGGCATCATGCTCCGGCCGCTTCTGCGTGACGACGTGATCAGATGTGATCGGATCTACCGCCCGAGTGTCTCGGCGCTCACGCCGAGCATCTCAAAGAGCTCGTTTCGCGTATGTATGTTTAGCTTGCCGTACACATGCCCGAGGTGCGCCTTGGCGGTGCCTCTCGCAATCACGAGTTCGCGTTCGATGTCGCCGATGCTCTTTCCGAGCGCCAGTAGCTGCAGCACCTCGGCCTCTCTGGGGGAGAGGTTGTGCTGGGCGGCCAACTTCACGCACAGGTTTGCCACGCGGTTCTTTTCCTCGAGTTGATCGTCACGCTTCTCTCCGCCGAGCAGCGTGATTCCCCAGCGTGACGAGAGCTCCTTCTCCGAGAGGAAGATCATCGTGCATGCGACGATGAGCAGAACGACCGCCACTGAGATGACGGCCGACTGGGTGTTCGCAGACAGACCGATCGCGTCGAACAGGTTGTTGGTCATCCGGCCGAACCACATCACAAGAGCCCGGAAGCCCCGCTCGATGCCGAAAAGCCATACGGCGCCGACCCCATAGCGGTACGTGATGTTGCTCAGGATGAGCATGATCAGGATTGAGAACGAAGTGTAGCTCGCGGCGACGCAGAAGTTGGAGACGTGTGTGCCCACGCCCGAGAACAACGGCACAAGCAGCAAGCCTCCCACCATGAGCGGAAGCCCGACTCGGTAGATGATGGCGAAGTCGAAACTCTCGTGCCGCGACAGGACACCGACTACGACGATGGCAGCAGCTACGACGACCCCCCATGATGAATGGGGCCCCGACTCCGAGTACAGAGCGCTTTCTCTCAGGCCGTGTGCGAACGCATACACCGCCATAAGAGCCACAGGCTTCCATGGAAATGAGAACTTGCCCCACGTGCGTTTGGGCCGATCCGCCGCCGGAATCGCTCCGAAACTCATTGCCACGCATATGAGCGAGAGGATCGGCAGCGCGGTGGTGAAGATGGCGAGGTAGCTAAACACGAGCCCCTTCATCACCAGTACGACAAACGCACCCCACAGAAGCGAGAGCGAGTAGTAGAGAGCTACGCGGGTCGGGTTGAGGCAACCGAAGAATTCGGACCACAGAAGGATCATGCCGGCGGTGCCCACTCCAGCGGCTATAGCTCCCGGGAAGGCCGCCCATGTGGCGATCGCCGGGTCGTATATCGACCAGAAGCTCAAGATCGTGCCTGCCACCATGAGGGCGCCGGTTGACCACAGCACCCAACGCTTCTCGGAAATGGGGACCAGCCTTCGCGATAGAGCCGCGCAGAGCAGCAGCACGACCACCATCGCGAGATCGAACACGTCATGACCGGCGACATCCCAAGTAGGGAAGTTCACCAGAGGGCGCACGTAGACGAGTTCGATCCAGGCCCGGTAAATGCCGATTCCGAGGAAGAACAGCGGCACCTTGGGTATTTGTGCGAACCAGCCCGACCCTCGTGCCGCGGACTCCTCAAGAGCCTCGCCGTGCGAGGAAAGCTTGTCTGGCGGGTAATCGGGCATTGCAGCCACTCCGATTCACGACTGCCGTCGACAACGCGGTGAACCCAAGGATCGAGATACCCGAGCATTGTAGCCCTTGTCGCAGATCGCGTGCTCTCGGAGGGGTTTATGTGGAGAGTTTATGAAGATAGACCATGCGATCGGGGAAAGGGCTGATGTCTGAAGCCTGAGAGGGTGGGACGCTATCGCTGCGCGCTGCACAGCTGCAACCGGAGGGAGAAACCGGGGAGTGACTCTGCAAAGGGTGCGCAGCTCTTGCCATCGGATCGGGAGATCCGATTACCGAAAGGGGAACTGCATTGGATAGTTACACCAAGCACGCGCTCGAGACAGGGATTTCGCGCCGCAGCTTCATCACCGGCGCAGCGGCAGTCGCCGCGACAGCCGGCGTGGTCGGCCTCGCCGGCTGCAGTTCGAAGTCGGGTACCGCCGCGACTACGCTCGCTACCAGCACCGACGGCGGCGCGACGCTGAAATTCCTTGCCAAGCCCGCAGCCATTGCTGACAGTCAGATCAAGGCCACCAAGGAGTTCGACGTCGTTGTCGTTGGCGCTGGGGCATCCGGCGTTCCTGCCGCTCTGTCGGCCCTCGAGGCTGGAGCCAAGGTTGCGGTTCTTCAGAAAGAGAGCAAAGTAATCAGCCAGGGCAACTCTGGTACCGGCATCGATCTTGCCAAGAGCGACCCGGCAGGCGTTGAGGCCCTTGTCGCGAGGTGCATCAAAGACAACGATCACCGCGCAAGCCGCAAGCTTCTCGAGGTCTGGGCGAAGAACTCCGGTGAGGCTGTCAAGTGGGTCATCGCCAAGTCTCTTGAGGGTGGCGCCACCGTCATCGATCAGGCCAACCTGCAGCAGGGCGCGATTCTCAAGGTCAACGGTTATTCAATGAACTACGTCACCTCGTTCTTCGGCCCCAAGCCGTACACTGCCGGCGACGGTATGCAGGCTCTTGCCAAGACGGCAGCCAAAGCGGGGGTTGAGTTCTTCTACTCGACCAAGGGTGTTCAGCTTGTCCTCGACGGCTCAGGGGCGGTTACGGGCGTAATCGGTCAAGCAAGCGACGGCACCTACACCAAGTTCAGTGCCAAGAAGGGCGTCATTCTCGCCTGCGGCGACTACGAGAATAACGAGGAGATGTCGAACTACTTCTTGCCTGACATCAAGAACTACGAGCGCAAGCAACTCAACAAGACCGGTGACGGCCACATCATGGGCTACTGGGCTGGCGCCGTGATCGAGAACATCGGCCACACCAAGATGCTCCATGACTTCGATGCCGGTCCCTCAACCATGTGCGATATGCCCTTCTTGGCTGTCGACCAGAACGGCGAGCGCTTCGTCAACGAGACTGCCGAGATGTCGATCCTGAACAACTATCTCAAGCAGAAGGAAAACGCAGGCTGGTACTCGCAGATCTTTGACTCGACCTACATGACCCAGGCTGCCACGTGGCCGGGCAGGCTGGTCGATCCCGAGGGCATGAAGGTCTACATGCCGGAGGAGAAGGTCGAGCGCAAAGGCGTCTTCGAAGGCTTCATCGGCACGTACAAGGCTGATACGCTAGAGGCCTTGGCCACGAAGCTCAAGATCGATCCAACGAAGTTCGCGGCTTCGGTCAAGCGCTACAACGATCTCGTTGCGGGCGGGAAGGATCTCGACTTCGGCAAGCAGGCCGAGTATCTCAAGCCGATCAAGACCCCTCCGTTCTACGGAATCCATCGTCACCTGCGCGTCTCGGCGATTTGCTCGGGCCTCGTGGTCGATGAGCACAGCCAGTGCCTCAACGCCGATGGCAAGCCGATTAAGGGCCTGTTCTCGGTGGGCAACCAGGGCGGCGGCTTCTACGGCGGCGTCGACTATCCGCTGACTGTGTTCGGCCTCTCGCTGGGCCGCTGCTACACCTTCGGCTATGTCACGGGCAAGTACGTCGCGAAACTCTAAGTTCGCGGCATTCACTGACGCAAAGAGCCCCGATCCGGTCATTCCGGGTCGGGGCTCTTCCTTACAGCCTGAGGAGCCGCGCTGCGTTCCCGCCGAGAATCCCCTCGATCTCCTCGGGTGCGAGCGGGAGGCGTCGCAGGTGAGCGATCTCGGCGGCGGGGTCGGTCCACGGGCCGTCGGAGCCGAAGAGCACCTTCTCGGCGCCGTGCTTGCGGATGAGCGCGACGAAGTCGTCGTCGGGGAGATAACCCGGCGTGTATGCGGTGTCGATCCAGACGTTGCGGCCCGCGAGTACATGTGAGACGCCATCCCACACGCGGTAGCCGCCCATGTGCGCTAGAACGACGCGCATGTTGGGATGGCGGTCGAGCATCGTCGCGAACGCCTCGGGCGTGCCGTGGATGCCGGGATGGATCTCGTCGGCACCGGCGTGGAAGAACACGACGAGGTCGTGCTCGGTGGCAGCGCGGTAGATGGGGTCCAGGCGCGGTTCGTCCGGCGTAAACGACTGGTGCTCGGGATGCAGCTTGATGCCCTTCAGGCCGAGGGTCGCGATGCGGGCGATCTCGGCGGAGGGATCCTCGAAGTCGGGGTGCATGGCGCCGAACATCACGAGGCGGGGGTTGTCGATCTCGGCTGCCCACGTGTTGATCGAGCACACCTGACCGGGCTTCGTGGCCACCGGCTGCACCACTGAGATGTCGACGCCGGTGCGGTCCATCTCCGCGATGAGGCCGGCGAGCGTGCCGTTGTAGCGTGCGCGCAGCTGGCCCGCCGCTTCGATGGAGGGCACGGCGCTGCCGGCGATCTTGTCGGGCCAGACATGAACATGAACATCGATGATGGACAACGAAAACCGCTCCTTGTTGACGTCAAAAGGGAATCCTTAAGTGAAGCGTAACGCTTTGGGGCCGCCCATGGGTGGGAAGGGATCTCACATGTCGCAAGTACGGCAATTTTCTCCGACCATTCTCGTTGTATTCGGGCCGACGGGTGACCTGATGGCCCGCAAGGTAGTGCCGTCGCTGTTCCACCTGCGCAACCGGGGGCTTCTGCCCGAGCGCCTGTGCGTGGTGGGCTTCGGGCGCCGAGAGTGGGGCGATGCCGAACTGCAGTCCCACGTCCGCGCGATCCTGGCCGAGCGCGCGCCCGACGCGCAGAGCACCGACGTCGATGATTTCCTCGCGCTCTTCCGCTATCAGCGCGGTGCATTCGACGATGAGGCGTCGTACCGCGCGACCAAGGAACGCATCGGGAGCATCCAGGACGAGTGGGGCGTGTGCGCGAACAAGCTCTTCTACCTCGCCGTGCCGCCGGGCAACTACGAGACGATCTTTCGCCGCATCGCGGGAAGCGGGTTGGCAGACGAATGCAGCGATCTTCTCGGCTGGTCGAGGGTGCTGGTGGAAAAGCCGTTCGGGGACGACCTGGCTACGGCGCGGGAGCTCGACACGCTGCTTGGCAGCCTGTTTCGCGAGGAGCAGATCTACCGGATCGACCACTACCTCGCCAAGGAGATGCTGCAGGGCATCATGAACTTCCGCTTCGGCAACAACCTCTTCGAGAGCGAATGGAGCCGGCAGGCAATCGAGGCGATCGACATCACGCTGCTCGAAGCGATCGGCGCCGAGAAGCGCGGGGCGTTCTACGACACGGTGGGTGCCTTGCGCGATGTGGGGCAGAACCACCTGTTGCAGATGCTCGCGCTGGTGACGATGGAGCAGCCCGGGTCGGGCGATGCCGAGGCGATCCGTCAGGCGCGGGCGACGCTCATCGAAAGCCTGCGTCCGATGACGCCGGGCGAGGTCGCCGAGCACACGTTCCGCGCGCAGCACGGCGGCTTCCGCGAGATCACGGGCGTGGCGCCGTGCTCGGACACCGAGACGTACTTTCAGGTTCGCACGCACCTCGCCGGGCCGAGATGGGCCGGTGTGCCGGTGGCCATAGAGTCCGGCAAGAGCATGGGCGAGGCCTGCAAGCGCATCGTCGTGACGTTCAAGCACCCCGCCGAGTGCATGTGCGACCCGGATCAGCCGCGCACCAACCGCGTGACCTTCACACTCGAGCCGGAGGATCGCATCGAGATCACGTTCTTCGCGAAGAAGCCGGGATTCGAAGACGAAGTCGAGGAGCGGACGTTCTCGTTCTTCCTCTACGAGAAGGAGGAGAAGGCCCAGTACGTCGAGGAGTACGCGAAGCTTCTGTTCGACGCCATGCGCGGCGACCAGACACTGTTCGTCTCGACGCGCGAAGTCGACGCGGGCTGGAGATTCATCGACCCGATCATCGAAGGCTGGAAGGCTGGGCTGGTGCCGCTCGAGCATTACGAGGCCGGCACCGCCGACATCGTAATGCGGGCGGACGCGAAGCTGTCCCTGCATACTCGGCGAGGGCAGGCGGGAGTGGTGGGACTGGGCAAGATGGGCTCGGCGCTCGCGCTGAACCTGATCGGGCACGGCTGGGAGGTCGTGGGTTGGAACCGCCACCATGATGTCGCCGAGGAGCTCGCAGCCGACGGGCTGCTGCCGGCAGCGTCGTTACGCGACCTTGTGACCGCACTGGCGCCGCCGAGGACGGTGTGGATCATGCTGCCGGACGGCGCGCCGGTCGATGCGGTGCTGTTTGGCGAGGCCGCCCTCGCGGGCTTGCTCGCTCCGGGCGACACCGTGATCGACGGCGGCAACAGCCGCTACAGCGACGCCGCGCTTCGGGCGGAGCGTCTCGCCGAGACGGGCGTCCACTTTCTCGACTGCGGCACGAGCGGTGGACCCGACGGGGCCCGGCGGGGGGCGTCGCTCATGATCGGCGGCGACCGCGAGGTCTTCGAGGCGCACGAGGCGATGTTCGCCGACGTCTCCGTCGTGGGCGGCTACCTGTTCTTCCCGGGCCATGGCGCGGGACACTTCGTGAAGATGGTCCACAACGGCATCGAATACGGCATGATGCAGTCGATCGCCGAGGGCTTCCAGGTGCTGCATGCCTCGCCGTTCGGCCTCGATCTCGAAGACGTCGCCGACATCTACCAGCACGGCAGCGTTGTGGAGTCTCGGCTGGTCGGCTGGCTGAAGGAGGCGTACTCGGAGCTGGGTGACGAGCTGGAGGGCGTGAGCGGGGTCGTGGGCCACACCGGCGAGGGTGCATGGACGGTGGAGGCCGCCGAGGAGCTGGGAGTGCCGGTTCCCGCGATCGCCGACGCGCTCAAGTTCCGCGAGACTTCAGCCGAGGCTCCGAGCTACGCCGGACGAGTGCTGACCGCGCTCAGAAACGCCTTCGGCGGACACGGGCTGGGGCCGGGGGGCGGGCCGAGGCGGTAGGCGACGCAACGAAGACCCTCGAGCGTCAGGTCGGAAGTCTCGAATCTCGTGCCGGGTCGGTCCGATGCGGTCCCTCTGTGCTGCTGTACTTCCTGACGAGATCCAGCAGCTCCTCCTGCTTGTGGATACCGAGTTTCTGATGGATGTGGTTGATATGCGTTCTCGCTGTGCCGCTGGAGATCATGAGGGTTCGTTCGATATAGGGTCTAGTGCGGCCGCTGGCCAGGAGAACGAGCACTTCTTCTTCTCGCCGTGTGAGGCGGAACTGCGCGGCGATTCTCTGGGCGGCGAGAGAGATGAGCGTATGAAGGTCCTCAGCTGTCGAAGTCGTCAACAGAGGCGCGTTTTCTATGAAGTACTTGCCTAGAACGAAGGTCGCGACGAGTACGACGGCGTAGGCGAAGATGATGGAGGTCGTGCTGTGCAACACGGCATAGTCAAGATCTGGCGCAAGCCATCGACCGGCGGTCGAACTGGCGAAGAATCCCAAGAGCCACGAAACCACGACTGTCGATTTTTCGGAGAACGAGAGTGTCGTTACGGGCATGCCAAGTTTGAGCTTGAGGCCCGACAGTTGTATTGAAGACAAGATTATCCATGAAAGCCAAGCTGTCGCAGCGGCCACCCGAGATACCAAGTTGAAATTGGTCCCTGCAAAGGTAATCAGCAGTAGCCCCGCAGTCAGCAAAGGCAGGGCAGGAAGATATCGGTTGTCGAGTCGAAAGCGACTTGGAAAGGAGATCAGACCGACAAGGGTCAGGAGAAGAAGACACCCTATGCCAAGCGCCAGAGGCCGCAGTGATGTCTGATCCAGAGTCTCATATCCGCGCAAGGAATTGAGACCGGCCACCAGTCCGATAACCGAGCCGAACAGGGCTCGCGTACCGTAGAAGCTTAGGCGAGGTGCGTACCGCAGAGGTCGGGGCTGCTGCGCGGCAAGTACCGGGCGAACTGAGAGATAGAACACGGCCGACAAGAGGGGTAGGCCTGCGAATAAGACAGACGCCATGTAGGGCAAGCCGCTGACTCCTAAGGCGAAGATGGCTACCGCTAGCAGGCTCGACAATGAGACGGCACGAATGACCCGGTCGGTGTCCATCAGGGCAAACTGAAGTCCCCATAACACTAATAGGCCACTCCCTCCGACAGTCCTTGCTAGGTTGGCCGTCACGAGTAGTGCCTGGGCGGACCAGCCGAGTCCTTGAGCAAGTATCGGCATGAGGGCCCCGACCAAGCACAGGGCGATCACTGCCAATGCCAAACGTCTCCTAGCGGGAGTTCTTTGAAACAAGCCTGATATCAACGAGAGGGCGACGACTGTGGCAGCACTTGCCCCTATATAAGAGCCCACTCCAAGAGAGCCCTCTGTGGCGAGATGTAGCGAACCGCCCTGTCCTATGAGATTCCAAGCCCAATAACAGCTGGCTCCAAGAACCAAGGCCGTATCCGCCGGGAGCTGCGCCAAAACGTTAGGTCTTGCGTCATCGGGCATGTGGTCTCCTGGCAGGACGTACACCACGGTGTGTTCCGGTTCTTGAGACTCGCAGTCTTGTAGCGGTTCCGAGCGGGTCATCTGATGCCTCAGCTCCTACGAATATGACAGAGTCCGTCGATCTGTCAACGACGCCGTATGTCGGGCTCAGAGCTTTTCCAGACTCTCCTGAAGCTCTCGCTGGCCGACATGCGCCTCATTCCCTCGGCCGGCTCATCACATTGTGATTACTCGGAATATCGTTGCGAACCGAAAGATCAAATCCTTTGTTCGATGTTCTCTGATGCTCTTCGCCCTAGCCTCATGCCAGAGGCCGAGACTGCCGTCGGGGTTGGCAAGACGGTTCAGACTCCGGTTCGGAGGAGTTCAGAGGAGAGGAGGCTGTTCTGCGGAAAAGTAACGCAACGCTAGGGGGGCGACCGAGTGAGGGAGACCCCCAAGGAAGCACAAGGAGGTGAACAACTGAAGATGAACAACACAACTAAGTGGGCCATTCGTTTGTTGCCAGTACTGATCTTCGCGTTGATGCTCGGCCTCTTGGTTGGCTGCGGGAGCAGCAAGAGCTCGACAGACCAAGGATCTGATCAGACTGTCGTTTGGAGTCCGGATTCGGATTGTGGATTCTGCCATGCAGCTGAATTGAAGTCGTCCAAGGACGCCATCATGCTCGGCGCAACGCACGCGACTGCGGGTGTGAAATGCATGAGTTGTCACGTCGACGCCGAGGGACTCAAGAGCGCGCATGCTGGTGTGACATCAGAGAGCGTGATGCCGACGAAGCTCACCAAGACGGTGGTGGACCAGACGACCTGCCTATCCTCCGCCTGTCACAACACTACTCTTGCCGAGTTGGCAAAGAAGACCGCAGGCGTCACCGTACTGACGGATTCGAAGGGGACAACGGTCAACCCGCACTTGGCTCCCACACTGACCAAGGCGCACGTAGACGCAGAAATGACATGCACAAGTTGTCACACGATGCACAAGGCCACGAATCAGAAGATGTACTGCTTGTCTTGCCACCACGCCGAGGTCTTCGAGTGTGGGACATGCCACAACTAAGTACTTGCCGATCTACCGAGAAGAGGATGAAGAAGTGAAGGACTCAGAGAATCTGAACGAGAAGAGCACGATGCTTTCGAGGAGGAGCTTTCTCACGGGCGCCGCAGCCGTAACGGCGGTCGCTGCAACTGCGGGCCTCGTTGGATGCTCTACGAAGAATCCATCATGGATCCCGGCGAAGTGGGATGCCGAGGCCGATTTCGTCGTGGTTGGCTACGGAGCCGCAGGTGCGGCGGCGGCAATTACTGCAAAGAAGGAGAACCTAGGTTCAGTCATCGTGCTTGATGCTGCGCCTGAGGGTCAGGAAGGCGGAAACACTCGCGTCTGCGCCCAATTGATGTTCATTCCGGATAACGCCAAGGACGCGGCCACGTATCAGACAGCCTTGAATGGCCGGTATGTCGTCGAACCGGAACTCGTCACGGCATGGTCCGAGGCAATCGTGGAGAACCTGCCTTGGATGAAGGGTCTTGGGGCGGACATGAAGACCATTGCCGCATTCAGCCCGGAGTTCCAAAATATAGCCGGAGGCACCTCGGTGAAGGTCTACGATGTCGGCGGCGTGATGGGGATGTCGTCCCTCTGGAATTTCCTCAAGTCCCAGGAGAAGACGCTCGGCTTCCAAGTCATGTACTCCACTCGCGGCACGGACCTCGTGCGAGATCCCGACACAAATGAAGCACTCGGCGTCATAGCGGACCAGAATGGCACGAAGGTGTATATCAAGGCCAAGAAGGGCGTCGTGCTTTCGTGCGGCGGCTTTGAGAACAATCCCAAGATGTTGGCGGACAACATCATGTCGGGTTATCCCGAAATACATCCGTTCGGCACTCCGTACAACAAGGGTGACGGATTCCAGATGGTCGGGCCATTTGGGGCCAAGCTATGGCATATGAACAATATCTCCGGCAACGGTCTCGGTGGACTTGCGGCCGGCAAGGACAACAACAGTATCTCATTTCAGTCGTTTGGCCAGGTTCCTCTGAAGGACAACATCTTCGTGGGCCCCAACGGGAAGCGCTTCATGTACGAAGAGGCCTACACCGTGAACCGGCACGGCAAGATCGACTTCGGCGGAACGTACATCAACTTGCCTCTCCCAACCCCGGCCTATGTCATTTTCGGGTCGATGTCATTCGCCAACATACCGGTTCTTCCGCCAGTTGCGACTGGCATTGGCTGGATGTCGACCATTGGCGGATTCCTCGCTGATACGAAGGCAACAGCTGCGGTCGCGAACAAGACGTATCTGGATGCAGGCGTCTTCCAGACAGCCGCCACGGTTGAGGAGCTCGCGAAGAAGATCGGAATCGATCCGACGGCCCTTGCTGCTACGGTCAAGACCTACAACGGGTATGTCGCAAACCAGAAGGACCCCGATTTCCACCGGGGCGAGGCTGTCTACGACACGTTCAGCGGCATGAATGCGACTGGATCGGTGGCTACGACGACTCCGACCGCTGTCATCAAGCCGTTCGCCCTTCAGCCGATCACCGGTCCGTTCTATGCCATGGAGCTGAAGTACGGCATCCTGAACACCCAAGGTGGCCCCAAGCGGAGTGCGAAAGGTGAGATTGTCGACACCAGTGGCAATCCCATCAAGCGTCTCTACGGAGCCGGTGAATTTGGGTGCATCTATCCCTTCCTGTACAACGGCGGAGGAAACGTCAGCGAGGCCCTTGCGTCAGGTCGTCTCGCGGTCCGGAGCGCTTCTGCACTGGCCGCGTGGGATGCCAAGAAGTAGACCTCGGTGACGACAACATGTCGTCAAGATTCAAGCGATTCGAAAGCAGGGCCCCGGCATCTGAGGGGCCCTGCTCTGCGGGATGGACGGGCGACAGCGTCTATCGCGCCAGCTTCCCGGTCATCCCCCAGTACGCCATCTTCGCGCCGCCCGTGATCATCTGCCTCGCCGAGAGCATCGTGAAGATCCTGCCGGTCGCGGCCCCCGGTTCCTCGGCGATGAGTGCGACCGCTCGGCGGCCGACCTCGGCCACTGGCGTGCCGAAGGCGTCGAGCGCGAGTCGGATGTTGCCGACAGTGCTTGCCAGGCGCGGACTCGTCTTCACGTCGGCGTAGAAGTCCGTGTCCACCATCCCCGGGACCAGCGCATTGACGGAGACGCGGGGGCAGTCCTTGTTCTCGGCGGCAAGGGAGCGTGTGATCGAAGCGATCGCAGCCTTGGAGGCGGCGTAGCCTGCGGTGAACGGGGTCGCCTCGCCCTTCCGGCCGCGCCCGCACAGGTTCATGAGGTAGCCGCCGTGCGCGCGGAAGTAGGGGATCATCGCCCGCGCGCCGTAGAGCGTGCCGGTCACGTTCGTGGCGATGAGGTTGCGGATTTCCTCCGGGCTCTCTTCGTCGAGCGGCCGGTAGCCATTCGAGACGCCCGCGTTGCTGATCCAGACGTCGATGCGGCCGTGGGCCGCGAGCGCGCTGTCTCTGAGAGCCTCGACGTCTTCCCAGCGAGAAACGTCGGCGGGAAAGCCTGAGACGGTTGCGCCGGAGCCGGCAGCCGCCGAGATCTCGGCAACGGCTCTCGCCACAGCTTCCGACGTTCTCGAAGAGACGACTACCGTCGCACCGCCGCGCACGGCCTCCTCGGCGATTGCGCGGCCGATTCCCCGAGTCGAGCCGGTGATCACGACGACTTTGCCCTGCAGGCCCATGGCGCCTCTTCTCGCTTCAGATGCGATCCCAAAGTGCTGCGACTATCGTACTCCACGGGTCAGGGCACGGCGTTCCGGCTGGAGAGGGATTGTCTCTGGAAATGAAAAACCGGAGGGGTTCGCCCTCCGGTCCGCGATCTTTGTGGTGCGCCGTGCAGGATTCGAACCTGCGACCTTATGATTCGTAGTCATACGCTCTATCCAGCTGAGCTAACGGCGCAAACGCCCCTCGGGGCTAAAGTATCCTGCCATCAGTGAACCGCTCTGTCAATGGCGGTCCGCAGGACGCAACATGTCAATGGCGGAGAGCGAGGGATTCGAACCCTCGAAGGGGGCTTTACCCCCTTACTCGCTTAGCAGGCGAGCGCCTTCGACCGACTCGGCCAGCTCTCCGAAAAACCGCAGCAGTAACCGCGCGAATGGTAATGGTACCTGCGTGCGGGCATGGCGTAAAGGCGTCAGATTCACTCGGGGCCGTGTTGTAGCCGGATCGCCATCAGGGCCATGTCGTCATTGAGTGCTCCGCCGCTGAAAGCCTGGGCGTCAGCGCATACGAGCCTGACAAGCCGAGCCAAGTCGCCGGACGCGGCATGGTTCGCGGTGAGGGCAGCCGCAACGCGTCTGATCCCGTACTGCTCGGCGCCGCAGCGCACCTCCGCGAGGCCATCGGTGTACAGAAGGAGGGTGTCGGCCCACCGGAGTGTGGCGGCGTGCTCCTCAAAGGCGATCCCCTCGAACGCACCAACTATGGGGGATCCCCCGGCGAGTTCGTCCACGTCACCGCTGCCGTGCATGACGAGCGGCGCCGGGTGCCCTGCGACAACGTAAGACAGGGCGCCGGTCCGTGTGTCGAGGATGCCAAAGAACAACGTCACAAATACCTCGATGGGAGTGAAACGGATCAGGAGATCGTTCGTCTTGCGAACCACGGTTGAGGGCGCGAGGCCTTCAAGCGCGTGCACGCGGAGCGTGTTGCGGACCGTTGCCGTCAACGACGCGGCGTCCAGTCCCTTTCCGGACACATCGCCGATAGCGACGCCGATACGCCCGCGATCGATCTCGAAGAGGTCGTAGAAGTCGCCGCCCACATGGGCAGTCTCGGTCGCCGACCGGTAGAGCTCTCCGTGCTCAAGGCCAAGGATGTGCTCGGGTACCTCAAGCAACGCATGTTGCAGTGTCTCGGCTATGTGGTGCTCGGTCTGGTACAGCAAGGCGTTCTGGATTGAGACGGCGGCCTGCGATGCGAAAGCCGATGCGATTTCGAGATCACGTTCGGAGAAGTCGTAGCGCTGCCCGGGTTCGTCTGTGACCACGAAACCCAGATGCTTGTCCGAGGTCCGGATCGGCACCCACGCGCCGCGGAGGATGCTGTCTTGCGGTGTGACGACGTGCTCGATCTCAGGCAGACACGCGTTCTCGCAGTCGATCAGGACGGGTGCCTTAGGCTCTCGTAGCGCAGAATCCCGAAGAGTCGCGGGGAGTTCGTCCCATCTGAGCGTTGGGGTGTCGATCGGATCTCCCGAAGAGCAGGAGGCTGCGACGCGGAACACACCGTGCTCGGCGTCGAACAGCAGAACACGGGCGCGGCCAATCCGAAGAGTCCTGCACGTTACGTCGCAGAGCGCCTCAGTGATTCTGCTCAGATCGATTGAGGACGACAGCGTATTTGTGGCCTGTAGGAGCAGGTTCGAGAGGTCGAGCTCCTCCTTGGCTATGAACTGAGCCCGGACTTCTGCCGAGAAGAGGCTCGCATTCTCGAGCGCCAGCGCGAGAGAGGATGCGACGTTGGTAACGAAATCGCATTCTGCCGACGTGAAGGAATGCGTCTTGGTACTGAAGCTGAAGTTGAGCAGAGCTGACCCCGCTGATTGCGTGATGAGCGGAGCCGAGATGATCGATCGTGGACAACGCTCTCGCGCTACGGCATCGCTGACGCGGGGGTCTCCGGCGACATCGTCGATCGCAACTGTCTTCTTGAGGCGCAACGCGAGTGAGTAGGAGTTGTTTGGAGTGTCGGCGACGAAGCTGCCCGCACTGGCTTGGGGATGGCCGTAGGCGTGAGAAAGCAGGAAGCCAGCCTCGCTGCGCATCGCGATTGTTGCATTCTCGGCGCCAAGGGTTCGGGCGCCCTCGGTCAACGCCCGGTCAGCGATTTCGTCGAAGTCGAGAGTCGAGTGCACCGCGCTGTTGATCTCCGCGAAGGCGGCCGCGAGCCGGGCGGCCTCGCGCTCGCGCTCGTGAAGCCGCGCGTTCTCAAGACCGACAGCGAATTCATTGGCCACGGAGCCGAGGAACGCGACTCTCTCATCGGGCCATGCGCGCGGCCCCCGCCAAGACATCGTAAGCATGCCGATCGTTTGCGATGGCCCCACGAGCGGCAGGACGGCGAACGCGCGGGTACCATCCCGGGGAGCGTCGGGGGTCTGCGATGCGTATCCGGAAACCACCTCGCTTCCGGTGCTCTGGATGATGGGTTCCCCGGTCCGGAATGCGTCGCATATCACGCAATCGCCGGAAAGGTCGATCGGCTCGGCAACCTCCTCTGGGGAGATTCCGTCGCACGCCAACAAGACCAGAGAGCCGCCCCCGGGGGAAAGCACTCGCACGGTCGCCGAGGAGAAGCCGATGCGCCCCTTGATCAACGGGAGGAGTTCTCCTGCGAGTTCCATGGAACTGAGAGACGTCAGACACGCGGCGGCGATAGCGTTGAGCGTGTCAAGGTGCGAGGCGCGAACCTCCTCGCGAGCGCGTGCTCTGCGCTCGGCCTCGAACAGCTGGGCGTTGGAGACTGCGCTTCCCAAGGTGGCGGCCACGCCTCGAAAGAGATCGATCTCCTGCTCCCGGAACGAACTCCTCTTCGGGAAGACGAGGCTGACCGCACCGAGCAGGTCGTTTCCGTGTTTGATAGGCAAGGCGATCCAGCGTGAGGCCTCAAGGCCGAGACGCCGGATCCTTTCAAGTGCGCCCGGGGGATCGGAGCCGTGCTCGTGGGTCAGGAACGCGAGTTGGTGGACGACCAGACGTCCGATGTTGGAGTCATCGGAGACGGGGAGTCGCCGAATCGACTGTTTGACTTCTTCCGGATAGCCGATGGAGGCCGTCAGAATGAGGTGCTCCGCTTGCGCATCGAGCAGGAAGATCGAAGCAAGCTGGAGATCGAGATGCTCGTGCAACTCCTCAAGCACTCGGTTACAGACGTCCCCAATCCTCAATGCTTCGGCTCCGGCAACTGCGACGTCTTGCAGCAGCCGTGTGTTCGCAAGCTCGTCGCGCTGGCGCTGAAAGAGCCCGGCGTTCGTGATTGCCGCCGCAGCCTGTGCGGCGATACCCTCGGCGATCTTGATTTCGCGTTCGGTGAACGGCCGATGCGTCCCGACGTTGTCGATGCCGATCATCCCCACGAGCCGGTCGACGAAGACCAGTGGAACCGCCAGAACGTCGCAATAACCCCAAGCTTCCCCTATGGGCCGCTGCTCCGGCGGAACCTTCGTGAGATCGACGAACGCCGTCCTTTGTGCCGAGAGGGCTGCACGCGTGCCGGGAGCGAAGTCGTCGAAGTCGACCTCCATGCCGAGAGGAAGGGGCGAGGAGCCCGCAACTGCGTCAACGCGCATCTTCAGGGTTTCCTCGTGCCATGTGTACACCGTCACGCGAGAGTGTCGAGTTGCCTTCAGCATGATGTCGGCGAGCGCTTGGAGCGTGCGAGCGGGTTCGGTCCACATCGCGAGAGCCCGGGATGCTTCAAGAAGCAGGGCGCTGGTTGCGAGCTCTGCTGCTCCGGGGTTCTCGGCGTCGGGAGTCCCGTTCTTCACGATCACGTCTCCACCGCCGTATCAGGGTGTTGGCTCACGCAGGGGGTGCAGTCTGATTGTGAACCAAATACGCCGAGAAGGCGACGGGAAAATGGCGGAGGGGGTGGGATTCGAACCCACGTTGGCTTGCGCCAAGACGGTTTTCAAGACCGTTGCATTCAACCACTCTGCCACCCCTCCACAAGGGCGTTTGAGCAGGAAACAGTCTAGCATGAGTGGCGAAGGCAAGAGTCGGTGGGAGGGCGCTGGACTGCGAAGTCGACTTCATTGTGCGACCGCTCAAGCAAGATGTGCCGCAGGCGGGGTGAGCGACACTCGCGTCTTCTCGGCCGAGCTGCGCTAGACTCTACGTTGACGCGCAGGCGTCGGGGTTCGGATGCGAGGAGCGGCATGCACGACGATGAGATGTTCATGGCGATGGCGCTCGATCAGGCGCGTCAGGCGGCGCAGTTCGGCGAAGTGCCGATTGGCGCGGTCGTCGTATGCGACGGCGCTGTGGTCTCGAGCGCCTCGAACCGCCGCGAACTCGACTTCGACCCGACCGCGCACGCCGAGCTCATTGCGATCCGCGAGGCCGCGCGAAGCCTGCAGCGCTGGCGGCTCTCGGACTGCACGGTCTACGTGACGCTCGAGCCCTGCCCGATGTGCGCGGGGGCTATGCACCAGGCGCGCATTGCCCGCTGCGTGTACGGTGCAACCGATCCCAAAGCCGGAGCGCTCGGCACGCTGTACGATCTCTCAGACGACGAGCGGCTCAACCACCGGTTCGACGTGACTTCGGGAATACTAGCCAAGGAGTCCGCTGCGTTGCTGCGCGACTTTTTCCGCCGACTCAGGAAGGACGCACCGTGAACCGGGTCTTCCGCAAAGCTGCCAGCCGCTCGTCCGCAAGGGCGCTGCTCATCTCGGCGGCGCTGCTCATCGCGTTGTTCTCGGGCGCGACCACAGCACTCGCCAAGAGTTACACAACCGGACCGGTCGATATCCAGGCGCAGGTGAAGCCTGACGGATCGATGTCGGTGGTCGAGAATCGCAGCTTCAACTTCACCGGTGACTACAGCTTCGTGTACTGGGAGTTGTCGAAGAAGTCCGCGACGGGCATCAAGGTTCTCGAGGTCGCGGAAGTGTCTGCCGGGGCGTCGAAGCCCTACACACTCGCAAAAGTCCAGGGCACTCCCGGCACCTACTATCTCCAGGACTCCGGCACCAGCGTGCGGGTGTACGCATACTTCAGCAAGTCGAACCAGGCCGCCGCGTTCCGGTTGACCTACGACGTTGCCGGCGCCGCGCAGCGCTGGTCGGATACCGGCGAGCTGTACTGGCAGTTCATCGGCAAGGAGTGGGCGGTGCCGGTGACAGACGTGAGCATCACCATCAAGCCGCCGGCGACGCTTTCCAAGGACCAAGTCCAGGCATGGGCCCACGGGCCTCTGACCGGCAACGTGGCGATTCAGTCCGACGGCACCGTGACTCTCAAGGTGGCCGACGTGCCTGCTTCGACCTTCGTCGAGGCACGGATTCTCTACCCGGCCGCGGCACTCTCGGCGACGACTGCGAACTCCTCTGCACGGCGTGATGCCGTGCTGGCCGAGGAGGCCAAGCTCGCTAACGACGCGAATGCGAAGCGCACGCAGGCGCAGGCCGTCATGTGGTTTGCCGTGGGCGGCGCATGGCTGCTCGGCATTCTGGGTGTGGCGCTCGCGATCTGGGCGTACCTGCGTTATGGGCGCGACTACAAGCCCGAGTTCCAAGGCGAATACTTCCGAGAGGACCCGCGCCCGGACCTTCCACCCGCGGTGGTAGGCGCACTTTGGCGCTACGGTCAGGTCACGGACGCAGATCTTGCGGCCACGCTGATGGACTTGGCGGACCGCAAGATGATCACGATGCAGCCCGAGACCGTCACCGAGCGCAAACTCTTCGGCAGCAAAGACCGTCAGACCTACCGGCTGGCGCTCATCGAAGGCCGCAGCGGGAACCTTACCGGCCTTGACGCCCAGATTGCCGACATTCTGTTCAACCGGATCGGCACGGGCGGCTCGGTCACGCTGGACGACATCAAGGCGTACGCGAAGGATCACGCACAGACCTTCGCTGAGGAGATGAAGGACTGGAAGACGGCGGCGTCCGCGCAGGCCGATTCACTCGGGCTGATCGAGCCGGCCGGCACATCGTGGCGCGTCGGGCTTTTCGTGCTCGCGGTTGCGGTCGGGGCGATCACCATCTGGGCGGCGGTAGCCAGCGGCAGCGGGCTGCCGCTCATTGTGGGCCTTCCCGCGGCGATTATCATCGGTGCGATCGCGCCGTTCATGACGCGCCGTTCGCCGGAGGGCACCGAACTCTATGCGAAGTACCGCGGCGTTCGCAACTACTTGAAGGATTTTTCGCGCCTCAAGGAAGCTCCGCCCGCGTCTGTGATCCTGTGGAACCGCTTCCTCATCCTCGCGGTCGTCTTCGGTATCGCCGAGGAGGTCATCGAGCAGTTGCGCGTGGCGATCCCGGAGGTCGTGGCGGATCCAGGCTTCCAACTTACCTATTGGTGGGTCTACGCCGGAGCGTATGGTCATTCGCCCGTGTCGGACCTGCAGGGCGGGTTCGCCTCTGCCTCGCAGATCGCCTCCAGTGCGATGTCGTCGGCCTCGGGCGGCGGCGGTGGCTTCTCGGGCGGCGGTGGCGGTGGCGGTGGCGGTGGCGGTGGCGGCGCAGGGTAGCCGCGGACCGTTCAGCTAGCCGAGGCCGAGCGCCTTCTCGGCGGCGCGAAGCACACGCTCGCTCGCGGGGTTCTCGGCGATGGTGCGCCAGGGATCGGTCCCAGCTGCCACGCGCGCAAGGACGCGGGCGGGCGTGAAGAGGCCGGTGTCGAGTTCGTCGGTGAGTTCGTCCCACGCCAGCGGCACGGAGCAGGTCGGGCCCGGGCGATTGCGCGTCGAGTACGGCGCGACGGCGCTGGCACCCTCGGCGTTGCGCAGGTAGTCGAGAAAGACGCGGCCACCGCGCAGGTCCTTCGCCATGCGGCTCGTGATCGTGTTCGGGTGAAGCGCCGCCAAGCGTTCCGCGAGCGCTTTGGTCAGCACGCGGACTCGCGTGAAGTCCCAGACCGGCTCGATCGGCATGACCACGTGCAGACCCTTGCCGCCGGTTGACTTGAGGTATGGCGTGAAGCCGAGAGAGGCGCACTCATCGCGCACAAGCAGCGCCACCGCGCGGATCTGTGGCCGAGTGAGATCGGGGCCGGGATCCAGATCGAAGACCAGCAGGTCCGGGCGTGCGGGCGCATCCGCGCGCGAGAGCCACGCGTGCACCTCGACTGCGCCCATCTGCGCGAGTGCGATGAGCCCTTCGGCCGTGTCCACGGTCAGCCACTCCAGCATCTCGCGCGTGCTGCCGAGCGCGTGGGGGAGCACGTGGATCGCGTGCGGCAGGCCGGCGTCCGGGTGGCGCTGGTAGAAGCACCCCGCTCCTCCGCCGTGGGGGCATCGGACGAGCGTGAGCGGACGGTTCGCGACGAGCGGAAGCATGAGCGGCGCGACGGCGGCGTAGTACTCGGCTAGGGCGAACTTGGGGAAGTCGGAGGCGGGGAAGAGGAGCTTGTCGGGGTTTGAGATGGGGACGCCGAGGACCGCGCGTCGCCCGCGGTCAGGTGGAGGGCTCGGCAAAGGGGATGGTTCTCGACCGAGCGGGTCGCGCCCATCCATTGCGTCACTGTCTGCGAAGCCCTTTGCCGAGCCCTCCACCTGACCGCTCTCAGCGGCTGGGCCGCCTTCGGCGGCCGACGCCTTTGGGGGCGCTTCTGTGGATGAAGCCTCTCGCGCTACTTCGCTTGCAGCTTTGTCCTCGCGCAGGCCGAGGTAGACGGGTTGGCGTAGGACGTTGTCGGCGGTCCACTCGCGGAAGGCAACTTGGACGACAAGGGTGGGACGGACCCAGTGGAGGGTGTGGCCGGTGATGTGGGGCGGCGGCTCAAACGGCGGTGCGGGAGTCTCGAGGGCGTCGAGCCGGTCGCGCAGCGCTGCGAGGGTGGCGTCGTCGAAGCCGGTGCCGACGCGGCCAGCGTACGCAAAGCGGGCGCCATCATAGACGCCGAGCAGGAGCGATCCCAGCCCGACGCGCGAGCCGGCGCCTTCCGTGAACCCGCCGACGACGAACTCCTGCACCTGACGGCACTTCACCTTGAGCCAGTCGCGGCCTCGGCCGGGGACGTATCGGCTGGCTGCGCGCTTGCAGACGGTACCCTCAAGGTCTGCTCGGCAGGCTTCGCGGAAGAACTCGGGCGCGCCACCGATCACGTGGTCGGCGTAACGGAGCGGGGAGCCGGCAGGCCGGTCGCACAGCAGCGCGCAGAGCAGCTCCTTGCGATCGATCAGCGGCAGGTTGCGCAGGTCGTGGCCGTTCAGGTGCAGCAGGTCGAAGGCGGCGAAGCCGATCTTCTCGGGGTGCTCGCCGAGGGCGTGCTGGAGGAGGTCGAAACGCGAGATCCCGCGCTCGTCGAAGACGACGGCCTCGCCGTCGATGACCGCCGAGGTCGCAGGCAGCCCCTCGACGGCGAGCGCGAGTGGGGCGAAGCGGTCGGTCCAGTCGGCATGGCTGCGGGTGAAGACCCGGGCGCGTCCTCCGTCGAGCACAATAGCGACCCGGTAGCCGTCGTACTTGACCTCGGCCAGCCACTCGTTGCCTTCGGGAGGGCGCTCGACGAGCGTGGCGAGCTCGAGGTCGACCACTGCGGGAGGCGGGGTCGCCGCCTCCCGCCCTACGGTGGCCGTCGCCGGGGGGTCTCGGCGGCCCACCTCGTCCACTCCCAGACCGCTCACCACGCTCTCGGGGCGCTCGGCGAGAATGTCACCGGTCTCGCGGGGGCGCGCGAAATCGTCGCGCTCTTTGATGAGCAGCCAGCTTTCCTGCCGTTCGTTGGGCCGGGGCTTGAGCCGCACGAGCACCCACACGCCCCGCAGCTTTTCGCCCGAGAGTGTGAACTTGAAGTCGCCCTTCGCAAGCCCCGCGTGCGGATCGCCGAGAGGTTCCCACGTCCCGCGGTCCCACACGATCACGCTGCCCCCGCCGTACTCGCCCTCGGGGATCGTGCCTTCGAAGCTGCCATAGCTTAGGGGATGGTCCTCCACGCGGATGGCGAGCCGCTTGTCGCGTGTGTCGAGCGATGGCCCCTTGGGCACCGCCCAGGAGAGCAGCACGCCGTCGAGTTCGAGACGGAAGTCGTAATGGAGCGAGGACGCGTGATGTTTCTGCACCACAAAGCTGAGTTTCGCCCCGCCGCTTTCGTTCGCACCCCCGCCTGCCGGCTCCGGCGTGTGCGTGAAGTCGCGCTTCGCGTTGTACTCCTCAAGCGGCATCGTATGAGCCCTAAGCCCCGGTGCTTGCTCGTGCGTCCTCGATGCTGCGCTTGAGGAGATCCATGATGTCGATGACCTCGGCGGTCTTGACGGGTGCCGGCTCGGCGATTTCGATCGTCTCGCCCTCGGCCTTGCGTGCGATGAGCGCGAGGAGGTCGTCATGATATGAGTCGCGGTAACGCGAGGGATCCCAATCGCCCTTGATAGTGGCGACAAGTTGAGCGGCAAGCATGGTTTCGGCGTCGGTGACGCCCACGGCCGCCAGATCGCCGGAGGGCAGGTCGAGGTCGTCTGCCGAGCGCAACTCGTAGGCGTAGCGCATCACGACGAGCATGAGCACATCCCCGTGCGGGATGAGCGCACACAGGCGTTGCCGCGATCGGATGACGATCTGGCCGATCGCGATCCGGCCCGCCGTCCGCAGCGCTTCGCGCAAGAGTGCGTAGGCTTTGCGCCCCTGCTGTTCCGGGGCGAGGAAGTACGGCGTTTCGAAGTACTCGTCCGGCACGTCGTCTTCGCACACCGCGCTCAGAACGTCGATCGTCCGGGTTGCCTTCACGTTCGCCGCCGAGAAGTCCTCGTCGGTCATCGTGATCCAGCGTCCGTCAGGCAACTGGTACCCCTTGGCGATCGAATCCCACGCCACTTCTTCACCTGTGGTGGCGTTTACCCGCTCGTTGCGTACCGGCGCCATGTCTCGGCTGTCGAGTAGATGGAACGCGATCTCGTTCTTGGTCACCGCCGAGAACAACTCGACGGGGATCGTCACCAGACCGAAAGAGATGGCGCCTTTCCAGATCGCGTGCGCCATGAATATCACCTCACGTTAGTCGTCGGAGTCTTTAACGAATATGGAGAGCAGGAAGCTGACCACGCTGATGATGATCGCGCCCCAGAACGCCGGCCAGAATCCGTTCACCGAGAAGTCCACGAACAGCCAGTTCTGCGCAATCCACGAGGAGAGCAGAAGCGTGCCGGCGTTGATTACCAGCGTGAAGAGTCCCAATGTCGCCACGATCAGTCCGCACGACAAGAGGCTCAGGATCGGCCGGAGGAACGCGTTCACCAACCCTAGGATCGCAGCCATTGCGATTACAGCGAAAGCTGCGTTCGAGCCGACGGCAATACCAGGCACCAGCAGCACGGCCACCGCGACGGCGATCGAGGTGATGACCCAACGGATGATGACTCTTCCGAGCATGTTTCTGTCCTTTCTGAGGGTTCTCTTCTGCCAATGGCTGAATGGCGTTGAGGGGAATACTTCTGTAGAGCGTTTCAACTCGCCTGCAGAACAATCACGTATTTTGGAGATCATACCCGAGCAGAGGGGCGGAAATGACGGGGCCGAGCAAGTCGACCGACCAGAAACGACGCAGAGCAGCCGTGGTGAGCCTTGTGGTCTTGGCGGCGATCTGCTTCTCTTTGTCCGTTGTCGCGATCTGGTTCAACAGAAGCGTCATGGATCGGACCACCTTCGTCGACGAAGTCTCTTCGCTCTCATCCGATCCTGCCATCCAGGCCTACGTTGCCGACACGGCCACGAATGCCATCGTCAAGGCAGTCGACCTGAAGTCCCTTGCGGCTCAAGCTCTCAGCGATCGGGGACAGTCCTTGGCAATTCCGCTTGCCAGCGCCGCCGAGAATTACATCCGCGCCCAGGCGCTTGCGTTCACGCAGTCGCCGGACTTCTACGCGTACTGGCAACAGACGGCGATCGAAGTCCACCCAACCCTGGTGAGCGCGTTGACAGCAGCTTCGTCCTCGAACGCTGGGCAGCCCACCGTCGTGTCCATCGACATGAAGGTGAGTTCGCAGTATGTGGCTTACCTGCTGTCGGGGCAGGGACTGACTTTCACGGGTGCGATTCTCGTGCCCTCGCAGGCGAGCTTGGCTACGGTCGTCAGTTCGTGGAAACTGGGGAAGTATCAGCGTGCGTTCCAACTGCTGAACCGTTCGGCGGCGATCCTTCCGGTCTTAGCGCTGCTGCTGATGGGAGCCGCCTTCATACTGGCTGCCGATCGCCGGTTTGCCGCCGAGGCGGCAGGATTCGCGATCGCGTTGGCGATGGTGTTGTCACTGGGTGTGGCGGCGATCGGCCGCTTCATATTCGTGAGCGGCGTGGCCAGCTTGAACGAAGTCCCGACGGATGTCGCGAGGGCACTCTACGGCGCGGTTGCGGGTCCTCTCATGACCACCGAGTGGATATTTTTCTTCGTCGGAATAGCCATCTGGTTTGCCGCCGTTGCTGCGGGACAGTCCATCTTCGCTCGTGTGCTGCGCGATGAGGCTCAGCGCTTCGTGTATGGTGCCGCCGGCGGACGCGACTTTGGGTCCTTCGGCGCATGGGTGTACGTACACAAAGATCGGCTGCGCAATACCACGCTGACGATCTTCACGATCTTGGTCGTGATGCTGCTTGTAGTGCCCATCCCTGCGACGGTCTCCATCTTGATCTGGATGGGCGCGATCCTGATCGTGTGGATCTTCTTCGTCGAATTCTTCGGGCAGCCCGTGCCGGCCCTGAGGGAGTCCGGTTCGCAGTCCTAGTCGTTGTACGGTTCGCGTCTCACGCCCCAGAAGTAGACAGAGAGCACTCCGGGTCCCGTGTGTGCGCCTATGACACAGCCGATGCGCGCGTCGATGACGCCGCCGACGGTGATTCGCTCAAGGATCATGCGCTTGAGTTCCTCGGCGTATTCGGGCCATTGACCGTGCGCGATCACGATGGTTTGCGATGCAGGATCTTCGATTCGCTCGGCGGTCAGATCTGCGATTGCCTCGAGGGCCTTGTGGCGTCCGCGCGGCTTCTTGAGCGGAACCAGGCGCCCGCGATCGTCGACGCGCATGACAGGCTTGATGTTGAGGATCGTTCCGGCCGCCCCCATGGCGGCGGAAACGCGCCCACCGCGGACGAGGTGCTCGAAGGAGTCGATCGTGAACAGGTGATTCACCCGGCCGCGGTTGTCCTCGACCCATTGCGCGATTTCATCGGCGCGCATTCCCTCGGCAGCCCGCTCGGCCGCAGCCAAGACGAGCAGTCCCTCGCCGGTCGAGGCGCACTTAGAATCGACGACATAGATCGAGGCGTCTGGATGCGCTTCGAGGAACTGGTCACGCGCGAGCACCGCCGTTTGGTAGGTGCCGGAAAGCTCGGCGGACAGGCTGATGAACACCGCTGCCGAACCGGCCGCGTAGGCGCGCTCGAAGGCCTCATATGAGCTGCCGAACGGAACCTGGGACGTGGTCGCGTTTTCTCCGGCGCGTAGCGTGTCGTAGAACTCGTCGATATCGGTCGTCTTGCCCAGATCATCGAGATGTTCTTCGCCCTTGAGCACAAACGGCATGGACAGAACATCGATATCGTTCTTCTCGGCGAGGGCAAGAGGCAGATCGCAGGCCGAATCGGTGATTATGCGGACGCTCATTGGCAGATCCCCCAGGTCGTCACGTGACGGACATGTGCTTCGCAACTCTATTGTGTGCCAACAGCCAACCATACTCCAGTCCCCACATTGCCTCGTTGCCGCGAAGCCCCTCGCTCGTTATACTCGCGGTTGCGCCGTTTCGAGATTTGCCGGCGCACACGGAGAGCTGGCCGAGTGGCTTAAGGCGCACGACTGGAAATCGTGTATGCGGCGTCAAACCGTATCTAGGGTTCAAATCCCTAGCTCTCCGCCACAGAGACGCTGACGAGGGTGGTTCGCCGACGGGCGACCACCCTCATTTCTCCAAATGGGGACAACTTCGAACGCGCCTCTACTCGCCGAGAACCCCGAAGCCGTAACCCTGTGTGCGCAGTCCCGCGATCGCTCGGTCAAGCGCCGCCGTGTCGCTTGATGAGACGCCGTGGAGTAGATAAATTGCGCCGGGGTGGCTGCCGGTCAGGATGCGGTCGACTGTGACGTCAACCGAGGGCTGGTCATCCACGACCCAGTCGCGGTGCGCGAAACTCCAGAACACCGTCTCGTAGCCGAGAGACTGAGTGATCCAGAGTGACAGCGGGCTGTACTCGCCCATCGGCGGCCTGAAGACATTTGCCATCTGCCCACCCGTGACCTCGGTGAATGCCGCCTCAGTCTTGGTGAACTGCGCCTTGAACGCCGCCGTGTCGCCTGCAAGTGTCGGCATCGAGGGGTGGGTTGAACTGTGATTCCCTACCACGTGGCCCTCGGCAACCATTCGTCGCACCAGATCGGGGTTCGCGCGAATGAAGGATTCGGTGACGAAGAAGGTGGCCTTCACATTGTTGCGTGCTAGCGCGTCGAGGATCTTGGGCGTGAGCCCGTTTTCATATCCCTCGTCAAACGTCAGGTAGACCGATTGCGCGTTGGGGCCAACGTAGATGCCCCCGTACGCCGGGAGCAGGGTAGCGGCTTCCGAAGCGACTGCGGGCACCTTGTGTGTGGTGACCGGCATGAAGTACCACGCGCGCGTCTTGTTGTCGGTGGGAGCGGGGGTGACGGGTGGAGTGGGGACGGGCGCCGGAACTGGTGCAGGCTGTGGTGCGGGCTCCGGAGCGGGCTCAGGGGTCTTGGTCGGTTCGGGGATGGGGGAGACAGTGGGCTCGACCGAGGTGGAGGGGAGAGGCTGCTTCTGTGCGGTTGGCTGCGACCGCGCACAGCCGAGTGTCACTGTCGCGACCAGGCAAGCTGCCACTGTTAGAATCGCGATGGGGCGGATGAGCACAAGCCCTCCAATCGACGTTTCGCGACATCAGCATATCCAACGTGAGTGGAGCGAGAGAGTGCTTCGCTCGTATCGTTCCCCACTGGTTACAGAGGCTTCAGTCGCTGATGTTCTCGCTTGCGTCCGAAAGGGAATCAACATCCATGAAGTGGGTGGGGCGGTCCACAAGAAGAAGTCGATTCCATGATTCTTGCCAGCCTAATCGAGAACACCGGCCTGATCGTGCTGCTCGTCGTAGCCGAGCAGTGGATCATGAGGTCTTGGCCCGACAGGGGCGTACTCAGAAACGCACTCTGTGGCGTGGTCTACGGCAGCATCGGGATGGTTGCCATGTCGGATCCGTTGGTGCTTGCACCCGGCTTCATCTTCGACGGCCGATCGGTGATCCTTGCGGCAGCCGGCATGTTCGGGGGACCCTGGGTCGCACTGATCGCGGTCATCATGTGCGGTGCGTTTCGAATTTGGCTTGGCGGCGTCGGCGTGGCGGTAGGAATCTTCGTCATTGTTGAGTCGGCCGCTCTCGGTACGCTCTTCTACTTCCTGCGCCGCCGAGGCCACGACGTAATGCGGCCTGCTCACATCCTTGTCTTGGGTCTCACAGTGCATGTGATCATGCTTGGCGCACTGGCGGTGGGACTAGGAGAGGCTGGAATCGAAGCGGTCGCCCGCCTCTGGTTGCCCCTGATCACCCTGTTCCCTCTCGCACTGCTGTTGATCGCACGACTGGTGCTCGACCAGGAAGATCGCGATCGGATGCAAGAGTCGCTCAGGAAGCGTGCGCAGGAACTCGCTAGGTCGTCCGAAGCGCTCATGACCGTCGTAGACGGCATGGTCGAGATCCGCGATCCCTACACTGCGGGGCACCAGCGCAACGTCGCGCACCTGGCCGAGGCGATCGCCCAAGAGCTGGGTTTGCCTGCCGAAGAGGTGCGCGAGATCAGAACCGCCGCCCTTCTTCACGACATCGGGAAGATCGCCGTTCCGGCGGAACTGCTGTCGCGGCCGCGTAACCTGATTGCTGTCGAACGCAAGATGATCGAGGAGCACTCGGAGATAGGATACCGCCTCGTTACGTCGGCCGGAATGGGCGAAAGTATCGCGCAGATGGTGTATCAACACCAGGAGCGCTGCAATGGTTCCGGCTACCCGCGGGGTCTCACCAGCGACGAGATCCTCCTCGGCGCGAAAGTGCTCATGGTCGCCGACGTTGTTGAGGCGATGTCGTCCCACCGCCCGTACCGTGCGGCGCTCGGGGTCGATGCCGCGCTACAGGAGATTTCTGAGGGTGCCGGGGTACTCTACGACCAAGCGGTATGCGATGCATGCTTGAAGGTGTTCCTTGCAAGCGGTAGTTTGTTTGAGTAGTGGTGAAAGCCGTCCGATTGCGGGCGGATCACCTGTAAAGAGTCGAGGCTGGCCGTGAGCTCAGAGCGCGTGGCGCGGGCACCGGGGCGCGACAATACAGTACCAAGGGACTTCTATCTCACGCTCCTGCAAGAGTTCCCCGCGCTTATCTGGCGCGCGAACACCGATGGTCAGTGCGACTGGTTCAACACCGCATGGCTGGAGTTCACCGGCCGCACCCTTGAACAGGAGTACGGCGATGGCTGGGCCGAGAGCGTCTATTCAGAAGACCTCGGCCAGTGCGTCTCGATCTGGCGAGAGAGCTTCGCACAGCACGCGGCGTTCGTCATGGAGTACCGCATGCGGCGCCACGATGGCGTCTTTCGATGGATCCGCGATTTCGGTCGGCCGTTCTACGGGCCCGAGGCGGAGTTTCTCGGCTACATCGGGGCGTGCTACGACATCACCGACATGCGCGTCCTTGCCGAGCAACTCGATCATCTCGCGAACCACGATGTGCTCACCGGCTTGCCCAACCGTCGGGCGTTTTCCGCCGAAATCGAACGCGCGATAGCGTTAGCGCGGCGAGGCGCGGATTCGACCGTCCTGTTTGCCGATGTCGACCGATTCAAGGCCTGTAACGACCAATTTGGCCACGAGTTCGGTGATGAGATGCTGTGCAATATAGGACAGGCTATGAAGTCGGCGGTGCGGGAAGTGGACATGGTCGCGCGGGTGGGCGGCGACGAATTCGGTGTCGTGCTTCACGACCAGGCGCCGCCGGCCGTCGAAGAAGTCGTGAAGCGCCTCAGGGCTGCTGTGGTGGCCACAGGGAATGCCAACGGATGCGTCGTCGATTTGAGCATCGGCGCGGCCAGAGTGACCGCTTCTGCCGACGTGAGCACGATCCTGAGCGAGGCCGACTGCAACATGTACGCCGAGAAACGCTCTCACCTGAATGATGTGGTGTAGCGCAAGAGGGCGATTCCGTAGACAATCCCTAGTACTGCAATCGAGATAGGAGACACCATGGCTACTGCGTGCGCCCGCCACATCCTTGTGGCAACCGAGGAACAAGCACTCGATCTCAAGCGCCAGATCGAAGAAGGCGCGGATTTCGCCGAGCTGGCCCGCCAATTCTCAAGCTGTCCGTCAGGCAGGAAAGGCGGCGATCTTGGCACATTTCGTCCGGGTCAGATGGTGAGCGAGTTTGATCAGGTCTGTTTCAACGATGAAGTCGGCGTTGTTCACGGTCCGGTCAAGACGCAGTTCGGTTACCACCTGATCGAGGTTACCGACCGCAGCTAGAAGACGTTGACGAAACAGACGGTCAAGAGAGGCACGATGCGCGAGCCGAGGGTCGTCATCGTCGGTGGCGGAGCAGCCGGGCTGGCAGCCGCTCTAGCTGCGGCGCGCGCAGGCGTTGCCGTCACGCTTCTTGAGGGAGGCGCCCGTGTCGGGAGGAAGATCCTCGCCAGCGGCAATGGGCGCTGCAACCTCACGAACGTCTCGGCGGCGCCTGTGGCGTACAACCATCCCGATTTCGTCGGGCCGATTCTCGCCATGCTTCCCTGCGAGGGCGTGCGCTCCTTCTTCGGCGGCATGGGCCTTCTCACCTACGCCGACGAGGAAGGGCGCGTCTACCCCACGACAAACAGCGCCAACTCCGTCCTTGACGTGATGCGGCTCGAATGCGCGCGTCTCGGCGTGGAGGAGCGCTGCGGCTTCGAGGTTGCGTCCGTCTCGGCGACGGATGATCCGGCGGGCTTCGAGGTGTCCGGCCGAGACGGCGAGACGGTTCACGCAGACGCGGTGGTTGTCGCCACCGGCGGCGGCTGTGACTCGCTTCTTGCCGGTGTGGGCCACGAGCTCGTGACATGCGCACCGGTTCTCGGGCCGATCAAAACGGACGCGGAGCCCATCCGCGGACTCTCCGGCATTCGCGTGAGGTGTGCGGCGAGCCTCCTCTCGGGCGCCGGCGAGCCCCTCGCGGCCGAGCGAGGTGAGCTACTGTTCCGCGAGTACGGCGTGAGCGGCATCATGATCTTCGACCTCTCCCGCTATCTGGAGAAGGGATGCGTTCTCTCGATCGACTTGTTCCCGGACGTCGCATCCGATGAGTTTCAGACACTGATCGCCGAGCGGTGTTGCGTCCTTCCGTGGCGGACCGCCGAGACATTCTTCGACGGCATGCTTCACAGCCCAGTGGCGCGCGCCGTCTTGCGTGCTGCGCGAATCGACCCGAGGATACCGGTCGTGGAGTTACCTCAGGCGCGACTTGCCGAGCTGCTCAAAGACTTCCGTCTTGCGGTCATCGGCACGGGAGATGCCAAGCAGGCGCAAGTCACCCGAGGAGGCGCGTCGGTCGCGCAGTTCGATCCGGCCACGATGGAATCGCGCCTCGTGAGCGGACTCTTCGCCGCAGGCGAGGTGCTCGACATCGACGGCAGTTGTGGCGGCTTCAACCTGCACTGGGCCTGGGCGTCCGGCATCGCCGCAGGGGAGGGCGCCGCGCGCTTCGCTACGGGAGGCTCGGCGTGATCGAGATACGCAACCTCGAACTCCCGCTTTCGGCGGGAGGCCCGTCGGGTGAAGGCGGGCTGAGGTGCGCGGCCGCGAAGCGCCTGGGCGTCGACGTGGGGCAGATAGAGTCGATGCGCTTGCTGAAGCGATCCGTTGATGCCCGACGCCGGAGCAACGTTCACTTCGTGATGACGCTCGGAGTGACGCTCGGCGCCGACGAGGCGGCCGTTGTGCGTCGCGTGGACGACGCGGATGTTTTCGTCGCCGCGCCGGAATCGCCGTCAGTCGTCGTGCGACTCGAGGTTGCCCCCAAGGTGCGGCCCGTCGTCGTGGGCACAGGCCCCGCGGGGCTGTTCGCGGCGCTCCTTCTCGCGCGCTCCGGCGCGCGGCCGCTTGTGCTCGAGCGCGGCGCGGCCGTCGACGGGCGCATTCGCGCGGTGAGCGCTTTCGTCCGCGACGGCGTGCTCGACCCGGAGTCGAACATCCAGTTTGGCGAAGGCGGCGCCGGGACCTTCTCGGACGGAAAGCTCACCACCAACACCCATAACCCCCGCTGCCGCAGCGTTCTCGAAGCTTTCGTTCAGGCGGGTGCCGCCGAGGAGATACTCTGGCAGGCCAAGCCGCACATCGGCACGGACCATCTCACCGGTGCGATCCGGCGGGTGCGGGAGGAGATCGAGTCGCTCGGCGGCGAAGTGCGCTTTGGGACGCGCCTGTGCGACCTGGTCCTCGACGGTGACAGCGCGCTTCGCGCCGTGGTGACCGAGAGTGAGCGAGGCCGAGAGGAGATCGCAGCCGAGGTGCTCATCCTGGCGACAGGCCACAGCGCGCGCGACACCTTTGAGATGCTCCACAGCCGCGGCGCGAACCTTGCGCAGAAGCCGTTCTCCATCGGCGTCCGGATCGAGCACGACCAGCAGATGGTCAATCGCGCGCAATACGGTTCGGCGGCCGAGAACCCCGAGCTCGGTGCGGCGGACTACAAGCTCTCGTGCCACCTGCCGTCCGGACGCTCGGTCTACACGTTCTGCATGTGTCCCGGCGGCGAGGTTGTCGCGGCGGCAAGCGAGCCCGGAGGCGTGGTCACGAACGGCATGAGCCGGTTCGCCCGCGATGGGGTGAACTCGAACGCGGCCTTTCTGGTGAACGTGACGCCTCCGGATTTCCGAGACGATCACCCATTGGCGGGGATACGGTTTCAGCGGCAGTGGGAGCAAGCCGCGTTCGAGCTCGGCGGGCGCGACTACCGCGCGCCGGCGCAGCTTCTCGGCGACTTCCTACCGGGCACGATCTCCTCCGCGGCGGGCGGTGTGCAGCCGACGTATCCTCTGGGCGTGCGCTACGCGGATCTCTCGCAGTGCCTGCCGGAGTTCGTCGTCTCCGCGCTGCGTGAGGCAGCGCCACTGTTCGATCGGCGTCTGCGAGGTTTCGCGACGGCCGACGCGGTGCTTACGGGAGTGGAGACGCGCTCGTCCTCACCGGTGCGCGTGCTACGAGATGACTCGCTGCAGTCGAATCTGCGCGGCGTCTATCCCTGCGGGGAAGGCGCCGGTTACGCGGGCGGGATCATGTCAGCCGCAGTGGACGGCCTGCGTTGCGCCGAAGCCGTCCTCGCAGGCTACGAGATCGGGTAATGTTGCACTATTTGAACTCCCTCGTTTGCTATGATTGTGGCGTCTCGACATCGTTATGAATGAACCGTGAAGGGGGCACCGTGAAGACTCGCTGGGCACTGGTGTTGATGCTGCTCGTAGGCACCTTACTCGTGGGATGCTCGTCGTCGTCGGGCTCCAACTCCAAGGGTGCCGCCGATTCCGGTTCCGCTCAGCAGGTCACGAGCCACAAGTACGACGTCATGAAGCTTGACGCGAATGCCGAGAAGGCCAAAGCACTGATGCCGGCATTGATTGAGAGTCACATCGCAGGCAAGATCAAGAACAGCGCCGTCGCGGGCACAGAGTATGTGGACGTCCGTGGCGTCGAGCCAACCTTCGTGGGGTACGAGGTAGTCGCATGGGAGGCGAAGGGAGATGCGGACGTCGAGTACGTTGAAGTTCCGTATCTCAATGGGCACATCGCGGTTGGGCTTGCGTCCCCGGAGACTGAACTGAGCAAGGCGCCCTCGGTATCCACGTACAACAAGGCAAACGTGCGTCCGATGCCCGCCTCACCCAGTGAGGGAGAACAGGCAGCCGTGAAGGCGGCCAGAGAGAAGCTCGACAAGCTCTTTCCTGATCGGAAATGGACGTATGGTGTGAAGCAGTACCTGTTCCTGTACGACAAGGGCGGGACCGGCATGGTGATGGGCACAACGCTCGAGGGCAAACTGGGTATCTATAGCCAAGCGGTCACACTGGCCAAGTAGGAGTATCCACGGCTACGGACTCGGTCGGCGTGCGGCCGTGCGCAGCTGGTTCGTGACTCCGAGGCTTGAGGCGCTGAGAATCCCACGTATCTCAGGGTGGTGCCATCTTCCAGAGTCCCTGGCCCAAACCACGCACGGGCTTCGGACACAGTCAGCCGAACAGGTATTCTTTGGGGGCATCGCCGTAGGATGACAGGCACACGAAGCACACGAAACGCATCTCTCATCCGCGCAGTGCTTCCGGCGGCAACTCTTGTGGCCGGCTTTGCCATCTTGTATCCCATCAGCCGTGGAAACTACCTGCTCTTTCACGCGCTGGTCGAGTCATTCTCTGTGGTTGTTGCTGCCGGCATCTTCATCGTCGCCTGGAATACGCGCTTTGTGTCTGCCAATCGCTATCTGCTGGCTATCGGCATGACGTACTTGTTTGTGGCGAGCATCGCGATGCTGCATGCCTTCGCATACAAAGGCATGGGCATCTTCCCGCAGGGCGGATCGAATCTGCCGACACAGCTGTGGATAATCGAGCGCGTGCTGGCGGCGTTGGGGTTTCTAACCGCGGGCATATCCCTGCGAAGAGCGATATCCGTGCAGGGCGTATTCATCTTGTTTGGCGGGCTGACGTCCCTTGCGCTAGCAAGCATCTGGATCGTGCCGGTCTTCCCCACGATGTACGTGGACGGTGCGGGACTCACGACTGCGAAGGTAGTCTCGGAGTACGTGATCATGGTGATGTTTGCCGGTGCCTTCGCACTGCTGTGGCGAGACAGATCTCGTTTTGAGCCTCGCGTTGCCCGCATGCTCCTTCTGGCCATCGCCCTCATGATTGCCGCAGATGCTGCTTTTACGCTCTACGTTGACGTCTTTGGGCTGCTGAACTTCGTCGGACATTACCTGGTGCTCATCTCGTTCGTGGTTATCTACCGCGTGCTCATCTACACGGTGCTTCGTGAGCCGTACGCTCTCCTGTTCCGAGAGATTAAGCGCCGGGAGGAGGCGGAGCACGGGATAGCGGAACAGCTCCAAAACGCCATCTTGTCCGTGCCTGATCGTGTCGGCGGCATCGAGATCGAGCACGCGCATGTCTCGGCGACAGAAGGGGTTCGCGTGGGCGGGGACTTCTGGGACGTGTTCTCTCCGGCGCCGGGACTCGTCGCTTTCATCTTGGGCGATATCTGCGGTAAAGGGATCGAAGCCGTGGCTTCCAACGTTGTGGTCCGAGCCACGCTGCGAAACCTCGCCTATCAAGACTCCAGTCCGTGTGTTGTGTTGGCTCGGGCCAATGACGCGGTGGGCCGACAGCTAACGGATGACAAGTTCGCAACCGTCATATATGGCGTGATCGATGTTGAGACGGGGGCGATCACCATTGCCAGCGCAGGCCATCCCGTCCCAGTTCTGTGCATCGGAGGCGTGCCGACGGTGCTCGAAATGCCGATAAACCCGCCACTCGGCGTAATACGGGACTATGAATTCAGTGCGGCCGTATGCGCACTTGGAGACACGAGTGATCTCGTATTCTTCAGCGATGGATTGATAGAGGCGGGCTGCAAGACTGAGATGTTCGGAATCGACCGAGTATTAAGCCACCTTGAGTCCGCCGAATGCCGCATGCGGGGAAAGACCGCGCAGATGCTCCTCGAGAGTTGTCTTGCGCATGCAGGTGGCAGAGTCGATGACGATGTCGCGATAGTGGTGCTGCGTCTCGAAGCAGCTGGTGTCTGACCGCGTGAACGCGCGGTCGGATCTGTGCGCGATAGGGTTCCCATGCGTGGTATGAGTCGGGTGAAGACCTCATGGAACTGCTGTCCGGCATAACGATCATAATCATCATCGCGGTGGTGGCTGCCCTTGTCTGCCACAAGCTCGGCATCCCATCGATCGTCGGGTTTCTCCTAACGGGTGTCGTTGCAGGTCCCCATGTTCTTGGGGTGGTTCGCGCAGCAGAACAGATCAAGGACCTCTCCGAAATTGGCGTGGTGTTGCTGCTCTTCGTAATCGGCCTTGAGCTCTCTGTGAGCGGGCTGATGGCAACACGGCGCCAGTTCTTGGTGGGCGGGTCGATCCAACTGTTCGGAACTGCTGTCGTCGTAGGGGTCGCGACGTATTTGATTCTCGATGCAACCCTGGCGCAGAGCGGGTTCCTCGGCGCAGTTGTGGCGTTGAGTTCGACAGCGATTGTGCTTCGGCTCCTGCAGGAACGCGCCGAGTTGGAAAGCCCGCACGGACGCATGGTGCTGGGCACGCTCATCTATCAGGACATCGCGGTTGTGCCGCTGATGCTGGTGGCACCACTGCTCGCGGGTGCGGCTGGGACGGCATCATCGTCTAGCGTGGCTGTGCTGTTGATTCGCATCGTAGCCGTCGGTCTCGGCGCGTGGATAGCGTATCGCTGGGTTGTGCCATGGCTGCTGTTTCAGATCGCGCGTACACACAGTCGGGAAGCGTTTCTGCTCGGCGTGCTTGCCATCTGTGCCACGATCGCACTACTGACTCAGGAAGCGGGGTTGTCGCTCGCGTTGGGAGCGTTTCTCGCAGGGCTGATCATTTCCGAGTCGGAATACTCGCACCAGGCAGTTGGAGTTATTCTGCCTTTTCGTGATGTGTTCATGTGCCTGTTCTTCGTCTCAGTTGGAATGCAGCTCGATGTGGCCTACCTGTTGCAGCACCCGGGGCTCATCGTGGCGCTGACGCTCGGTGTTCTGGTCATCAAGCCGCTTATCGGAGCCGTGGCGGCGATTGCATCCGGGCTGCCATTGAGGAATGCTGTTCTTGCGGGCATGGCGCTGGGGCAGATAGGGGAGTTCTCTCTTGTGGCGACGCAGGCGGGGGTTGCGTCAGGGCTTCTCGGCGGCGAGCTTTTTCAGATCGTGCTCGATACGGTTGTGCTAAGTATGCTTGCCGCGCCGCTACTCTTCGCGCTGGCTCCGCGCACTGCCGAGACGCTGCAGCGCATGCCGTGGACGAGCAGGTTGCGGTCGGGGTTCGGAGCATCACTAGCCGCCTCTGCACACAACTACGCTCGGCACATCGTGATCGTTGGTTTCGGCGTGACCGGGAAGAACGTCGCCCGTGCAGCGATCGAGGCAGGGGTCGACTACGCTGCGATCGACATCAGTGCCGAGACGGTTCGTTCCGAACGCCGAGCCGGCATGCACCTCCACTATGGAGACGCGACCACGGATGCGATTCTCCATTATGTCAACGCCGAGAAGGCCCTGGTTGTGGTCGTGGCGGTCAATGACCCGGCGGCCGCGCGACGTATCACGGAGCTATCGCGCCGCATCGCCCCAAACGCCTTCATACTTGTCCGCAGCCGCTACCTCACGGAAATCGAGGCTCTGCACATCTTGGGGGCAGACGAAGTCATAGCGGACGAGCTTGAAGTCTCCATCGAGATATTCTCTCGCGTGCTGGCTCGTTGCCTGGTACCGCGCGAAGAGATCGAAAGCTTCGTCGATGATGTGCGCGCCGAATGGCGCGACATGGCCCGCAGCCTGTCGCCGGCGGCGACCGCCGTACACGACTTGCGTGTCGAGATCCCTGACCTCGCGACGTACTCGTTCCGACTGACTGTGACTTCGCCGCTTGCGGGTTTGACTATCGCCGAGAGTGGGCTTCGCGTTGGCCACGGTGTCACTGTGCTTGCCGTCAAGCGCGGTAACGAGTCGATAGGTAACCCGGTGGGCGCCACCAACCTTGAGATCGGTGACGTGCTCTTCGTCATCGGTCCGCGGGAATGGGATCCGGGAAGCGTGTCATGAGGTGCCGAGGCACTTCATAGTGCACCGGGATCGAAGGTGAGATCCAGTGGGATTCCCGATTCTTCTACTTTGTCTTCTTGGGATACGGCAACTCGAATGCATCTGCGGGGATCTTCGCGTCTAGCTCAAACTCATTTATGGTGAACTGGCTTTCGACCAACTCACTCACGGGCACCTTCTTGCTGTTGGTCCGCATGACGATCTTCGCTATCTGATTGTTCTTTGTGTATACCTTCATATCGTAGAGATAGAACTGTTGCGAAGCGCCCTCGATGTCCCAGAGTTTATCTGCGGTGTACGTGAACACCGTGTAGCCGTCTTCCTCGACACCCGACCCAGGCGTCCAACCTGGGGGTCCGTTGAAAGTCCACTGCTGCTTCTCGGCCCGTGTGTAGGCGAGCTCTGAGAGTTTGTCCTCTGGCCGACAGTAGTAGACGACAGAGCCGTCCGGGCTGATCATATGGATTCGGACTGCACCGTACTTTGCTATGCTGTCCGCCTTCTCTGCTGGGTAGTACCACGTCAAACGATAGCGACCGTTCTCGTCGAACCAGAATTCCACCTTCTCGTCAGGCTGACTCCCGCTGTGGAAGGTCGCAAATCCGTGTTTGGTCTTAGCTGAGTAGAAATTCTCGATCGCCTTCGTGGGAGAATCTGCGGAGGGAAGCTGTCCGCCGGCATCCGATTTGGTGCCGCTCTCCTTCTCCCCCGAATCGCAGGAGACGAGTGCGCCGAGCAGGGCAAGCACTGCCAGTATGGCAAGCCCCACTATCACGTACCGGCGTGTCATCTGCTGTCGAGTGGTCATGGAGGCTCTCCCTTAGATGCGTCCGGCTTCCCAGGATGGTCGGCTACGGCGTTGATTTGGCGAGATCCTCCCGCTCAGATTCCAAAGTACCAGCCCACTGCCAGTGCGGCAATGCGGCAATGCGCAAGGCTAGCGATCCCCGATCGGCACGTAGGGCTGTGCCGGGAGCACACTCTGGTACGCGGGGCGGATGATCTTGCCGCCGTTGCCCAGTTCCTCGAGCCGGTGTGCGCTCCATCCCACAATGCGCGAGATCGCGAACAGTGGCGTATAGAGTTCAGTCGGGATATCGAGCATTCGGTAGACGAAGCCGGAATAGAAGTCGACGTTGATGCAAACCCCTTTGTGCGACGCATGCTTCTCAGCGACAACGAGTGGGGCGATTCGCGCAACCCGCGAGTGCAATTCAAAGTCCTCGGTGTAGCCCTTCGCCAGGGCAAGCTGTTCCGCATAGCCCTCAAGAATGGTGGCTCGGGGATCGGAGACAGTGTACACAGGGTGGCCCAGTCCATAGATCAAGCCACTCTTGTCGAACGCCTCCTTGTCCAGCACGCGGCGCAGGTAGTCGGTGATCTGCCGGTCGTCCTTCCAGTCGGAGACCACCGTCTTGAGGTCGTCAAACATCTGCACCACTTTGAGGTTCGCACCGCCGTGCCGAGGACCCTTGAGCGATCCGAGAGAGGCGGCGATTGCCGAATATGTGTCTGTTCCTGTGGATGAGACGACGTGGGTGGTAAACGACGAGTTGTTACCGCCCCCATGCTCGGCATGCAGCACCAGCATCCGGTCCAGAACCGTCGCCTCGAGTTGGGTGAAAGTGCTGTCGGGGCGGAGCATATGCAGGAAGTTCTCCGCAGTCGAGTAGTGGGACTCAGGCCGATGAATTACAAGGCTCTTGCCGGAGAACTCCTCGAGGTAAGCCTGATAGGCATAGACCGCAATCATGGGGAGCTTCGCGATCAAGTGCAGACTCTGTCGCAGAACGTTCTGGATCGAGGCGTCGTCGGCCTTTGCGTCGAGCGTGTACAGGCCGAGCACGCTTCGCATCATGGCGTTCATGATGTCTCGGCTCGGCATGCGCAGGATGTCATCGTGAATGAACGACCGCGGGATCTTGCGCATACCGGACAAGTACGTGTCGAACGCATTCAATTCCGCCCGGTTGGGGAGTTTGCCGAACAGAATGAGGTAGGCGGTTTCCTCAAAACCCGGTCGGTCGTCCTTGGCGAGACCGTCAACGAGCTCAGTGATCATGATTCCGCGGTAGAGAAGCCGTCCGGGTACCGGAACTGACGCATCGCCGCTGGCGGGAGTGTTGACAACATCGCCTATGCACGTGAGTCCAGCAAGGACTCCCTTACCATTCTGATCGCGCAGTCCGCGTTTGACGTCGTATTTCTCGTACAGAGCAGGATCGAGGAAGCTGCTTCTCTCCGCCTTCTCTGTCCAGACGGCGAGAAGTGCGTCTCGATCCTGCGGGATCTCGTCCTCCAGTTCGTGCTCGGTAGTCCTTGCAGTCTTGGGGGTCGCACCGAGGACCTTGGCGAGCTGCTCGCCGAGTAGCCTGAGACGTCCATGTGGTCGTCCTACGGTCATAGAGTCTGCCTCCGTATGGCCACTGATGGTTCTGGTGATTACCAGAAAGCGCTGAAGATGACGGCGCCGATTCAAGAGAAACACTAGCACAAGATTCGACGAATCCAGTTTGTGCCTGATCGCGGAAGGGGCAGCGAGCCGCATGTGAATTTCGCTGCAATACTCGTGACGACTGTGAGTGTGCAGCGAAGACCGGGGGAGCGGCGTGGCTGAACGATCCATTCGGCGGGATGCTCGGCGAGTTCGGGTGACAACGTGATCTGCCAGAATCCGGCCGGAGCAAAGATCACGGTGGCGGATGTCTTCACCGCTGGCAGTGACAGCATGAAAGCGGACGACAAGCTGACGTTCGACAGCGAGCTCCGGCTTGTGAGGACATCATGGTAGCGACTGCGGCCGAACGCGATATGATGCTCGCATGAATACACCCCCCAACTCGACTGGGCCTGAGGTAGGCAAGCCTCCAGCTCGCATGGGATGCGGCGGCTGCTTCTCGGTCGTAGCCGGGGTCGGACTCGTGGTGGTGGGCATTCCGCTGCTGATACTCCCCGGGCCGGGCATTGGGGCAATAGCGGCCGGGCTGGGCCTGATTGCTGTAGGACTAGGCGTGAGTCCCAAGACGAAGCGGTAAGGGGACCTCGTCGGCCGGAATGCTGCCGATGACCTGGTCCACGTCGGCGGACATGGGAGTCACCGCAATGCCTTCCGGAGGGTCGCCCGAGAACCCGGCGTTCGGCAGGCACCCAGACTAGGTGTCTTGTGACCATCCATATTCATATCCCACAGGCCTTGGGCCACTGGGTCTTCAGCCAATCGCTGGTATCATAGACTGAGGCGGTAGGACACCGCCTGTCTTGCCGAGAAGGAATCCGCATGAACCAAGTAGCAGCTGTCACTGAGTCTAGCCGACCTCAACCCAAAGTGCCGCCGGGGGCATGGTGGATCCTCGCGTCGGTTGCCGCCGGGAATTTCATGTCCGCGCTCGATTGCAGCGTTGTGAACGTGGTCTGGCCGGTCATTGGAGAGGCGTTCCACGCCAGCGTTGCGTCCATCGAGTGGGTCGTCATCATCTACCTGCTCGTGGTCAGCGGCACACTGCTCATGTTCGGTCGTATCGGCGACATGTTCGGTCACAAGAAGATGTACATGACAGGTTTTTGCCTGTTCGTGCTCGGCTCGGTCTTGTGCGGTCTGTCTCCCAACGCATATGTGTTGGTTGGCTTTCGCGGGTTCCAGGCGCTCGGTGCCGCCATGCTCTTCGCTTCTTCGCCGGCTATCACGACGTCGAACTTCCCGCCGAGCATGCGCGGCAGGGTGCTGGGGACGCAGGGGACGTTCACGTACTTGGGGCTCACTATGGGACCACCGATCGGCGCCTTCCTGGCCGCTCGCTTCGGGTGGCAGGCGATCTTCTACGTTAACGTACCTGTGGGTATCACGGCATTGCTGCTTGCGTGGCGTTTCATCCCTGCGGGTGGGGGATCCGGAGCTCGCGAACGCTTCGATGTACCTGGTGCTGCTACGTTCTTCGTCGGTCTGGTCGCGCTTGTTCTCGCGCTCAACATGGGATCTCAGTGGGGATGGACCTCGACGGGGGTGCTCGTGCTCCTCGCGGTCGCTGTGGGGCTTCTTGCAGCGTTCATCTTGCTGGAGCGGCGCCGGACCCACCCTCTTGTGGATCTGTCGCTGTTTCGCAACCGGACCTTCTCGGCATCGACGCTCACAGCGGTGCTCAACTACGTGTGTGTCTACACGGTGATCTTTCTCATGCCGTCCTATCTGCAGCATGCACGTGCTCTGTCGCTCTCTCAAGCGGGTGCATTGCTGATGGTGATGCCGCTCGTGATGGCGATCATGACGCGGTTTGCGGGTTCACTGTCAGACCGCATCGGCACGCGAACGCCTTCAGTCGCCGGCATGGTTGTGCTGGCCGTCAGCCTTCTCGCGTTCGGCTTGCTCGGCCCGACGGTGCCGATACCCCTTTTGGTGCTGGTTCTGGCGCTGATGGGGTTTGGGATCGGCATCTTCGTCTCGCCGAACAATAGCGCGCTTCTGGGCTCCTCGCCGTTGAATCGGCGAGGTATCGCGTCCGGCATCCTCGCCGAGGCGCGAAACGTGGGCATGGTGCTGGGAGTTGCGCTTGCGGGCAGCGTGTTCACGAGCGTGTTGCACGGAACCAGTCCAGGGGCCAACACAGCGACCTTCCATGCGGTGTCGGCTGGCTTCTTCGTCGCGGCAGGTGTTGCCGTGGCAGGTGCAGTGACCGCGGGCATGACGCAGCGGTATCCGCGGCCGGTGAAGTAGGCAAGCCCCGATTGCCCCACCCGCACCTCCTCGCTAAACGGCGAAGTCGCCGCTCTCGCACGCGCGAGGGTGTGTCACCGCGGAGGGGTGGCAGAGTGGTTGAATGCGGCGGTCTTGAGAACCATCGATCGGGCCTCTGAGCTGGGGTTTGGCTCGTTTCGCGCAGACGCGACATTTCCACTTTTCGGCCGGTCGTGAGGCCTCTTCCGGCCTATCGGCCTGATAGCGATCACCAGAGCTCATGCTGGCGGATCGCATCCCAAACCCGCAGCGAGAAACTGCGCTGGCACGGTTCCAATGGCGCCGCGTTGTCATTCCGCCCGGGACCGCAGCGTGCTCTTGCGAGGCTCTCGGTCGACTGCTATAGTGTATATAGCGTATATATACACTATTGATTTGGCGATACATGGATATCATCATCAGTGGGTCGAGTGGCAAGCCCATCTACGAGCAGATCAGTTCGCAGATCAAGGGCCTGATCCTGAGTGGCGTCCTCGAGGAGGGCGAGGCGCTGCCGTCCATGCGCCTATTGGCGAAGGAGTTGCGCATAAGCGTCATCACCACCAAACGCGCCTACGAGGACCTGGAGCGTGATGGCTTCATCGAGACCGTGACGGGCAAAGGGAGCTTCGTTGCCGGCGGCAATCTCGAGCTGATGCGGGAGGAGCGTTTGCGTGCCGCAGAGAGTCATCTGCAGCAGGCGGTGGACGTTGCGGTTTCGAGTGGAATCAGTCGCGAAGAACTTCGCGAGATGTTCGATGCGTTGTGCGGAGAGGAAGACCGGTGGAACTGAGTCTGCAGGTGGATCATCTGACCAAGAATTACGATGGGTTCAAGCTCGAGGACGTGAGCTTTCAGCTGCCAAAGGGCAGCATCATGGGGTTTGTCGGCGAGAATGGCGCAGGCAAGACGACGACCATCAAACTCATCCTGAACCTGATCGGGAGGGATGCCGGCAGTGTTCGCATCCTCGGGCTCGACAACATCGAGGGCGAGCGGCAGGCCAAGTCCCAGCTTGGCGTCGTTCTCGACGAGAGCGGGTTCCATGACACGTTAAGGCCGTCCGACATCTCGCGGATCCTTGCCGGCGTGTTCGGCAACTGGGATGAGGTCGAGTTCGGCCGTTTGCTGGACCAGTTCCGGTTACCGAAGGGGAAGACCGTCAAGGAGTATTCCAGGGGCATGAAGATGAAACTCTCCATCGCGGCGGCACTCGCACATGATCCGCGGCTGCTCATTCTCGACGAGCCCACGAGTGGCTTGGACCCAGTCGCACGCAGCGAGATACTCGACATCTTCCTCGAATTCATCCAGAACGAGGAGAACTCGATCCTCTTCTCTTCGCACATCACGACAGACCTCGAGAAGATCGCCGACTACGTCACCTTCATCAGCAACGGTCGTGTGGTGCTGAGTTCGTCGAAGGACGATCTTACGGAAGGCTACGGTGTGCTGCACTGTGGCCTCGCCGATTTCGAGCGGGTAGACGCCTCCGATATCATCGGGTACCGGAAGAACCGTTTCGGATACGATGTGCTTCTCGCCGGAGGAGGCCTTTCCCGCAGCAAGTACGCGGACTTCGCGATCGATGATGCGAGTATCGAAGACGTCATGGTGTTCTACGCGAGGGGAGCGGAGCGGTGAAAGGACTCATTTTCAAGGACTTGTTCGCCTCACGCCGCATGCTGCGCACGGCGCTGTACATGACAGCATTCTTTCTCATCTATGCGCTCATGATGCACAGCGCGACCTACATATCGGCGATGGCAATGATGTTCCTCGCGATGCTTCCGATCTCCTCGTTTGCTCAGGACGACCTGGCGAGATGGAACGCCTACGCAGTCTCGCTGCCCGTGACGAGGACACAGATCGTGCTCGCAAAGTACGTGCTTGCGATTCTGCTCGCACTGCTCGGCGGGGTGATCGGGCTTGCAATGATGTTTGCGGCCCCAATGCTGGGGGACCAGACGGGACTTCAGGAGCGTCTCATGACCGTATGGGCCATCCTACTGGTGGCGCTGCTGTTCATGAGCGTGATGATCCCGCTCATCTACCGGTTCAGCGTCGAGAAGAGCCGCGTGATGCTGATCGCTGTTCTTGCGGTCCCGACGCTGGCAGTCTATCTTCTCAACTCCGCAGGCGTGCCCATGCCGACGGAGGCGACGATCGTCACGCTCCTGCGTTTCTCGCCGTTCATCCTCGCCCTGATCCTTGCCGGCTCAGCTGCGATTTCCTGCCGGATATTCGCCGCGAAAGAGCTGTAGCGCGTCAGCTCGATAGCGGGGCGTCACCGAATCGCGGTCCGTTTGAGAATCCTGTCTTGCTTCGGAAGGTTAGTTGGATACGGGTTCGGCCAGCACTTGGACGCAAGGATCGCCTGGTAGCTATTCGCCCGGCATGCAGTCCAAGCCTCGGAACTGGTGTTCGCGTATCCCTTGGCCTTCCTGACGCACCTGTCTGACAACGCGGGATGACGTCGAAATAGAATCTAGAGTGTGAATCCGTACCGGGTAGGGATCCCGCCTAGTGTTTCGATTGCCCCACCCGCACCTCCTCGCTATACTGCGAAGTCGCCGCTCTCGCACGCGCGAGGGTGTGTCACCGCGGAGAGGTGGCAGAGTGGTTGAATGCGGCGGTCTCGAAAACCATCGATCGGGCCTCTGAGCTGGGGTTTCGATTCAGCCAAGCGCCCCCATGCGGGCGAAGAGGCCCTAATCGTCCCAAAGTCAGTTTGAGTGTGGACTCATTTCCATCGGTGGGACAAAATATGCAACATCTAGCGCCAGTTGTTGTACTATATGTCCCATGAGAGAGCCGACTGACACCGCAATCAAAGTAGCCGAGGGCATCTTCGCGAGCCACGGTGGAGTCATGCGCACAGGTGAGGCATTCGAAGCGGGGATACATCGGCGGACGTTCTACTGGATGCGCGAGCACGGCAAGCTGGAAGCGCTCAGCAGGGGTGTTTATGTTCTCGCATCCGCCTCACTCCCAGAGAGCCCAGATGTGGCAGCCATCATGCGACGTGTCCCCAAGGCGGTGCTATGCCTGGTAAGCGCGCTCGATTTCCATGATATCGGGACTCAGATACCGAGTGCTGTGCAGATAGCGCTATCGAGGAATGTCAGGCCTCCCAAGATCGATCATCCGCGAGTGCAGGTATTCAACATGAACGCGCAGGCTCTGCAAGCGGGCGTTGAGACGCACTCGGTGGCAGGCACGGAGGTCCACGTGTTCAGTGTTGCCAAGACAGTTGCGGATTGCTTCAAGTACCGCAACAGGATTGGCCTAGACGTTGCGCTGGAAGCGCTTCAGGAAGTGGTGAGGAAGAAGATGGCTACCCCGGCCGAGATCATGGGGTTCGCACGAGTGGATAAGGTGCAAACCGTGGTCGAACCCTATCTGCAGGCACTCCTGTGACCGCGCGACATCCTTCAGACCTGTCCACCTCGATTCGAGCGCGTCTAAAGAACAAGGCTGACGAAATCGGGCTCGATTTCAACCAGGCCCTTCAGTACTACGCGATGGAACGCTTCCTCTATCGCCTATCGAAGACCCAGTGGGCTGACCGCCTGATTGTGAAAGGGGCGGCCATGCTGCGAGTGTGGGACGGCGCCGTCGCTCGGCCCACTCGAGACATAGACTTCTTGGGACGCATCGACAACTCGCCAGAAGCTGTCACGGAAGTGATTCGCGAGTGCCTCGCCATTGAGGTAGCCGATGGCATGGAGTTCTCATCGGCTGTCGACGCTATGCCGATTACCGTGGAGGACAGATACCCAGGGGTGCGCGCGACAATTGAGGGAACTCTATCTGGTGCGCGCATTCGTCTCCAGCTTGACATCGGAATCGATGACTTGGCTGTGCCAGAACCCGGATGGGTGAACTACCCGACGCTGCTCGATATGGACGCCCCGCGCATCCTCGCATACCAGCCGTCCACGGCAGTGGCCGAGAAGTTCGAGACGATGATCAGCAAAGGCCTGCTCAATAGCCGAGTGAAGGACTATTACGACATCTGGATGCTGGCGAACTCCGTTCCATTCAAGGGCGAGGATCTGCACGCGAGCCTTGTGGCGACATTCGGGCAACGTGGGACCGCGTTGCCTACGACTCGGCCGGAGGAGCTGGGGATTGAATGCACCGGTCGGTCGGAGGTGCAGGCCCAGTGGGCGGTGTTCGTGAAGAAGGTCGGTCTCACAGCTGATGCTACGCCGCCTAGTCTTGCAGAGGCCGTCGATCTCATCGCGGCGTTTGTCATGCCAGTTGCTGCTGCCGCTGCGGCCGAGAAGCCCTTCGACGGTGTGTGGGTGCGAACTGAAGGGTGGTCGGCGTCGTGATGGAGACGAGTCTCGGTGTCCGGCCCCAGAAGCGGTCTTCGCACGAAATCAATGATAGTAGGGAACCAAGGTGACTACCGGCGAGTGGGTACTTCTCTCAGTAGGGCCGCTGATCGCGATATCTTCTCCTTGGCTTGTGAGGGGACATTTTCCAAAGGCAGAAGGTCGTCGCAGAAGAGCAATCATTGCTGTATACGTCATTATCGGAATCTGCTGGACCGTGTTTCTGGGCTTGACTGTCTGGGGGCGGCACCGCTAGCTAACAGGCTGGGCACTTATGAAATGATCAGTTTCTGTCCCAGCCATCTCGCCGCGACTGGAGATGGTGGTGAGTCAGCAGCGGTTTTGATTGCCCCACCCGCACCTCCTCGCTATACTGCGAAGTCGCCGCTCTCGCACGCGCGAGGGTGTGTCACCGCGGAGAGGTGGCAGAGTGGTTGAATGCGGCGGTCTCGAAAACCATCGATCGGGCCTCTGAGCTGGGGTTTTGATTCATTTTGGCGCTCTCAATGATGACTTAAAGGAGCCCCGACCGCCCTCAAGTCAGTCGTTGCCAGGGCTGCTCCAGCGGCACGTCGACGTTGTCGCTGCAGGCCAATCACCGCATACTCGCATAGTCCAAACCACGAACCTTTCTGGTACTCTTGCCCTGAGCGCTGGTCGCTTCCCATTGACGCCGCAGATACAGCTGGGGGTGGATCATATGACGCCACTATGCACGATCGGATATGAGGGATTCACCGTTGAGCAATGGGTCGAACGGCTCAGGGTTCAGCGCATTCAAGTGGTGGTAGACGTGCGTGAGATGCCAATCAGTAGAAAGAGAGGCTTCTCAAAGTCCCGGCTCGCTGAGTTACTGCGGGCGAACGGAATTGAGTACGTACACCTTCGCGCCCTCGGCAATCCGAAACCGCAGAGGGAGAGGCTCAAATCTGGCTGGGCATTCGAGGAATTCGCCGTAGAGTTCAAACGGAGTCTCAAGGATCGGCCGGATGCACTGGAGCAACTGAGATCGCTGGCTGCCGACAGCCGAGTCTGTCTCGTATGCTTCGAAGAGGACCCTGCATCCTGTCACAGAAGCATCATCGCGGAATCGATCGTTCCTCTTCTGCCGGGCTATGAAGTTAGGCATCTTCGCTATGGGCGAGCGTAGACGCATCGTCGTCACCGTAAAGACGTATCCGAATCCAAGCACCAGGTACGAGGAGACCGTCTGTACTGCCGGAGTTGATGTTGATCGCCAACAGTTCGTGCGTCTCTACCCTGTGAGATTCAGGGACTTACCATACTCACAGTGGTTCAAGAAGTGGCATGTCATCGAGGCTGACGTGACACACAAAGCAGCGGACTGTCGTCGGGACACCTATACTCCTGTGTCCGAGAGCATCAAGACCGTGGATGCCTTCTACAAAGGAGGCAAGAAGGACAAGCCAGACTGGGTGCGGCGAGACCAGCTCATACTGCCCATGGCCAGCACGATGGAGCATCTGCAGGTGCGCGCGGACAAGTTCGAAGGGTCGATCGGGCTTGTGCGAGTTGCCGACGACGCAGAGTTCTACCTGCAATCTGATGCTGCGACATGGAGCGACAAACAGTTGGCCATTATGAACCAGGAGAGTCTGTTTGAGACGTCCAAGAAGCCGTTGCAGAAAGTGCCTTGGACGTTCAGATACAAGTTCAGATGCGCAGATAATCCTGACTGCACGGGGCATGATTTGCAGGTATTCGATTGGGAACCGTATGAGTTGTATCGAGGGCAGTTAGCTAAGTGGGGATCCGAAAAAGCGAAGAACGACGTGCTCGACAAGTACAACGAACAAATGGGGCCGAAGAAGAGGAATGTGCATCTCTTTGTGGGCACAACCATCACCCACCCGACGCAATTCTCGTGCATAGGGATCTACTCGCCGCCCTTCAAGTAGGGCGTTGCGTATTCGTACCGATTTGACGTGGAGTGGGTACGTATGCACAGGTCGAACGTTGGCAAGCCGGCGCCAGTAGGTGCAGTAGGCGCAATCGGAATCAGCCCACGTCCGCATCTCTCCGATTTCGCGTTAGGGGACCGCCCAATCCTTCGTATCGAGTCCCTTCTTGTGCTCACGGTTCCATGCAAGTCGCGGGCGAGGCTCATTTTGGCTGCACTTTGCGCCACCCAACCGATGGATCGTTTCACGAAGCTTAATGCGTTGCTCGAATGCTTGCCCTCTGCAATACTTCGAGGCAGAGGGCCGCACGGTGGCGGAGGTTCTACCGACGCTAGTCCAGGGGGACTTGCATGATCTCGGCGAACACAGTGAGCCGCTATTCGGGACTCGCTCCAAAGGGTGGACCGGCGTTTCGGCGATCCACTGTCGGACCAGAGTTGACACTCCTGGAGGAGTTCCTTGCAGACCCGTGTCTGAAATCCACTAAGCGATGTCATGTCAGTTGTTTCATCGAGCCGAGAATCGACGGAGGCTATCCTGACGCGGTAATTGCCTTCTGGGATCCTTCTATTTGTCGCTCTTGGCCTGAAGCGAGAGTCGGACTGGGTGAGGACGACTTTAGACTGTTGCAGCTGCTGTCGCTTGCAGGGCAATCAACCGCAGAATCATTGGCCGAAAGATTCGGTTCGCCAGTCAAACGCTCATTGGAGAGGTTGATTGCTGCGCAGACTGTAGAGTCAGACGGATCTACCTTCCGTGCGGCCGCATTGGAGCAGACTTTTGCAGTACGGAGGCTTGTAGCAATCGAAGCGAAGATGTCTGGAAGCACTTCGGGGTTGCACCAGGCCGTGAGAAACAGCTGGTTCGCATCGGAGTCGTTCTTCCTTACTGGGACGGAGCCAAGTGTTCGGCTACTGAACGAGGCTGAAAGGATGGGGGTTGGACTCCTGACGTCTCAGACAACAATCACCAAGCCAAAGTTGCCTGCAATTGAGCGACGTCTCCCTGTGTCATATGTCAGTTGGATGTTTAGTGACTGGGCGTGGCGCGCGACATTGTAGTCTCCGAGAGTATTCACGTGGGGGGATCGTGGCTTTCGACAGTGCATGGATCGAGCATACGTTTGGGAAATACCATGATTTCCGCGAATTACCAGGCGGGGGTCAGAAAGCTGTCTTTCGCTGCCTTGACGCGAATGGTGCACCCACCGTTCTGAAGCTCTTCCATCCGGGGCGCGCGGACCGGGAGCGGGTGCTGCGTGAGGTTCGTGCTCCAGATGCCCTGGGCGTCGATGCACGCGTCCCCAGGATCATTGAAGCAGCGTCCGTCCCCTCTCCGACTGGCGATGTGATCTACATTGTGGAGCAACAAATCGCTGGGAAGAACCTCAGAGAGTGTCTTGCTGGGGGGCCACTGTCGGGTCTTCAAACGATGGCGATGACCCGCGATATTCTCGATGTGCTCGTCAAGGCAGAGCGAATTCCTGTTGTGCATCGGGACATCAAGCCCGAGAACATCATCATCGACCCTGAGGGGCAGGCGTGGCTTCTCGATTTCGGGATCGCCCGTTTCTTGGATATGGGTTCGCTCACCGCAACTTCTAGCCGCTTTGGTTTGTTCACCCCAGGCTACGCGCCTGTAGAACAATTCAATAATGTGAAGAGCGAAATCGACACTAGGGCGGATCTATTCGCGCTCGGGACTACCGTGTTCGAATGCATTACAGGTATGAACCCGTATACCCACGGCGCTTCGTCGATGGATGAGATCCTTAGAAGGGTGGAGAACCAGCAGTTGGATCGTCTGCCGGCGAGTGCGGCAGTTCCATCTCTATTCGTAGATCTTGTTGAGGCGCTTACTCGAACGAGAGCCAACCACAGACCCCCGTCGGCTAGGGACGCGCTAGAGTGGGTTAATGAAGCGCTAGGGGAAATAGGAGAGACAGACTAGTGGACTTGTATGTCCATGCGAGTCTTCAGATCTTCAGGAACACGACGCGGAACCGGTTGAGACTGGCGGAGATGACAATGGAACTGGCGCTTCAGTTCGGATACGGGATGATGGCGCATACTCGGTCGCTTATTGAGGCTTGGGGCGGGGGAACCGTTGTGCTGAGCCCGCGCGACATGACTGATGCGCAGCTGACTCAGCTTGCCTCGGATGTGTGCAGCATAGGCGGACAGCCGCTTCTAGACCCTCAGTTCTATTTGCCACACGCCGACCACGCCCGCCTGCAGTCGCACGACTACTGGCCAAGCGAGTTCGAGGAGTCTCATGTTCTGAACCCTGCCGAGTGGCGGACACTGCTAGGTCGGCTCGCATCGCTGCAGAATCGTATTGGCTGTGGTCGTGTCATTCTACCGGGGATCCTCGCGGACTCTCCTTCTGAGATTGACCGTTGGATCGGCCAGCAGGAGATCCTTGTCCAAGAAGCAGACTCGCTTGGCATCCTCGGCCAGAACACCATGCTTACCATCGCGCTCTCCGATTCTACTGTAATGAGCAACGAAGTCGTCGACGAGGTCTTGGCCCATATTCGGGCTATTGATGTCGGCTGGATCTACCTAGTGGTACAGCATCCGGGCGGGCAGTACCTCGTTGACGACCCGGTGTGGCTTGGAAATGTACTCGACCTTACGGCTGGCATCCGATTGCTCGGAAAGCATGTGTTGGTGGGCTACTGCCAACACCAGATGCTTGCCCTCGCGAGCGCAGGTGCCGATGCAATCGCGTCCGGGACTTGGATGAATGTACGTTCGTTCCCACCCGAGAAGTTCCAGGCGGCCTACGAAGAGGAAATCCGTAAACGGAAGACTTGGTTCTACAGTCCAGAGGCTCTTTCTGAGTATGGTCTCCCGTATCTAGACGTTGCGTCCAAAGGGAGCGTACTTGAGCTCCTCCGTCCAGGGGGAGACTACCCTAAGGAAGGCGTGGATCGTCTCTTCACTGCACCTCAGCCTAGCGCAGTCAAATTCAGCGAAAGCGAAGCGTTCCGTCATTACCTCAGTTGCTTGAGGCTGCAGGTGGCGGCTAGTTCGAAAGATACATTTGATGCCACGTTCGAGAATCTCGAATCTTGGATTGCCGAAAGTGAACGGCGTGTCGCTTTGCTGGCGGCGGCTGGGGTCCGCGGGCAAGGACGCGAGTTCAACCAAGACGTGTCGCAGGCTACGATTGCTGCGCTGCGAGGATTGCGAGCTGATCGTGGCGCGATTCTCCGCCGTAGCTGGAGCTCAATCACTGGCGCGGAAGGAAGCTGAGCCGGTTAGCCAGTACTTGGCTCATGGGTGACTTGAGCGGAGCTCGATACCAGCGTTCCTGCTTCAACCCCCAGAGCCTCTGCCAACTTGCAGATCGTCTTGAGCGACACGTTTCTGCGCCCAGCCTCAGCGCTCGATATGTAGGTCCTATCGAGCCCGGAGAGCTCACCGAGCTGCTCCTGTGAGAGCCCGCGCTCGAGCCTGAGCTCACGCAGCCTCTTGCCGAATTCAGTGCATGGATTCCGCTCTTCTGCCATGTGTCGAGTAAACGGTGCTGATGACTATAGGTCTACGGACTATGAGTCACATTCAGTGATTGAGTTCTCCTCTAGGTGTGACGTATAGTCAGCACCGCGACTCAAAAGGAAGTCGCTTCCAGTTACTTGCGGGGAAGGGGAATCCGACGTGACCGACTCGACCAAAACAGGCATGCCGACCTGGCTCAAGTGGGGGCTTGGCATTGCGCTTCTGCCGATTACCATCATCTGGGCTCTCTACAAAATGTGGCGTCAAGGCAAGTTCAACGTGCCGGTGAGACTGGTACTGAGCGCGGCAGGCATCGTCGCAGCGCTCTTTCTGGGTGTGTTTGGGGCCGAACTGCTCGGAGGTTCAGCGAACTACGATCCCAATACGCAGACGGTTCAGGCGAGCGAGACCACACAAGCGGCGAACGTAGCAGCGAAGGTCACATTCGACCGTGCCGAAGTGACCGAGGCCACCGTCAAAGACGCAGTTGGTTCTTCACTCGGCAGCGGAGCGACTCTTGTGACCGTTGAGGTCAAAGACAACTTGGGGACCGACGCGGCCAACGACAAGATTGTCCATGTGAGCTATGCGCCAAGCGGGGGAGCCGGTCTTGCACCAAGACCTATGCTCATGGATCTTGCGAAGACGAGTAGCAGTATGTTCAAGGCTCTCTTTGCCAACACAAATGTGACCGCAGTCGATGTAACGGCGATCGTCACGATGGTGTCGTCTGGCGGGGCTGAATCCAAGACGGCTGGCGCTCGAATCTACTGGGATCGCAAGAAGGCCGACGCAACAGACTGGAAGGCATACGAGACAAACGTCGCAAACGGTTACTACTGGGATGCGTTCACAGGAGCACCGGACTTCTACGTTCACCCTGGCGTAGTCGGCGGTCTGAGCACTGAGGACCAGGCGAAGCTAAAGAAGTAGCCGGCACGAACTTGGAAGCGAGGTACGTGATCGTGGGGGCAGCTCGGTCTCGGTTTTGAGGTCATCGCTGCTTGGGCTGATCCAGAGCCTCGCGAATCTGACGATACGAAGGCTATTGGCTGAAACAGAAGCTGAAGACCCGGCAATACTTCGAGACTCACTCAGGGCCGGGCCAATAGCTCGTCCGCCACACCCGCGTAGTGCGAATCCGAGTGGTAGCACAGGGGCAGGAATAGGCGAAAGAGGGGGTGGAGGGGGTTCCTGTCCCTGTGGGGGCAACCCCGTTTCGGTTCCCCCGCATGCCCGCCAGATCCGCAACCGCAACTATCGACACGCGACCTCAGCCCCGGGGCTTCTCGACTGCCTGCCTATCGTCGAGTACCTTCAGTCTTGCATGCAGAAGAATCGCCGCCGCTTCCCGTTGAGCCGCCAACAACACATCGCTCGCTTGCCTCTGTGATTCCAGCAGGACTTCAGTCGCAGCCTCGTGCGCTGCTATCAGGTTCGCGCTGTGTGCCTCGGGCCGCGCGTCGAGTGCCCGCCGCCGATTTGCGAGCAGAGTCTCCGCCGCTCTTCGCTGCGACGCTAGCAGGGTTTCCGCCGCTTCTCGCTGCGACGACAACAATACCGCCGCTTCTTTGTCGGCTTCGGCGTTCAGGCGAAGGATTTCGTCTAACTCGGCTTGCGACAGGTCGTCCTGCTTATCAACGGGTGCGACCATTGGCTCTCCAAAGTAGTAGCGTGAAGTTGGGATAATGATAACCCCCCCCCCGGCAACGGCCAGCAAATCATCGTGATTGGGTTTGATTGACAACGTCGGCTCTCGCTAGTCTCTGGGTTCGTCGTCGGTGTTGTTGTTCACGCTGAAACCATTGCCGTCGACTGTGATGCGAACTCGGCCCTCAGAGCCAGTCGCGAAGAGAGCGAGCCGGGGGATACGGACGAGCCCGGGCCGATGCTCAGTCTCTTGGTACGCCCACACTCGATCGGTATTCTCTGGGCGACTCGATAGCCTGGCGTACTCATCAGGGAAGTCGCGCGCTGCTTCCTGCTCGGTCATTCTTCGCTCGTCCATTTAGTGTCCCCTCAGCTGGCATTCCTGAGCACATCATCCATCATCAGGTCCACTTTAGCAGCCGCTTCCTCCTGCATGCCGGGAAGCACGTGCGAGTACACATTCAGGGTGATCGAGGGTTCTGAGTGACCGAGCCGTCGCGAAACCACGTTGATTGGCACACCGTCACGCAGCAGGTTTGAGGCGTGTGTATGGCGCAGGTCGTGAAAGCGGATGGTAAAGCCATTTCTGCGTACTATTCTGTGGAATTCCGCTGAGAGTTGGTCAGGGGGCCAGTACGTGCCGTCAGGCCGGCACACGATCAAGCCTTCGGGCCCCGTGTCGTGGTTGGCGCGATGCGTTCTCAGTGCATCTACCGTTGCCTGGGCCAGTGAGATCGTCCGCTTGCTATAGCGGCTTTTCGGCTCCTTCAGCGCGAGCCCGTTACCCGTCTGCTCAAGAGAGCGACTCACTCGCAGGGTGCCGGCATCGAAGTTAACATCCGACCAGCGCAGCGCCATGATCTCGCCCCTGCGCATACCGGTCGTGGCAGCGATGATGACAGGCATGTAGAACTTGGTACCGCGTAGCAGGTTCAGAAGCCGGGTAAGGCCCTCACGATCCAGCGCGTTCATCTCCTTGCGCTGCACCCGGGGAGCATCCACACCGTCGACGGGGTTCCTCCCGATCAACTCCCATCGGACTGCCTGGTAGAGGGCTTTGTGCAGGAGCCGATGGATGTGGCGGACGGTCAAGGGTGCAAGCCCTCCGCCCTTCTTGCGGCCTGAGCGAAGCAACTCTGAGTAGAACGACTGGATCTGTAGGGGCTTTAGGTCAGCGAGCTTCACGTGCCCGAGGTGGGGCACGACGTCGAGCCGGACGATGCGTTCGTAGCGCTCATAGGTCTTGCCGGCTACGTTGGGCATTGCGTAGTCCTCAAGCCAGCACTTCAGGTACTCGGCGAGCGTTTGTTCGGGGTGCATGGATACCTCCTGTATCGGTTGTGACGTGATCATTGAGCTCGCGGTGCGAGGAATAAAGCGGTCCGTGGGAGAGATTCACAGCGGCGCACCCATGGGCGTTGCGGATGAGCGCTGTTTTAGGTCCGATCGACGTGTCCTGACGTGTCCGATGTGCCCGTGTGAACGCGCACAAGTAGAGGCGAGCGGTCACATCGGACACATCGGGCACGTCGGTCAGGTCACGTTCGGGGCTAGCTCGCGCGTTTCACACGCAGGGCAAGCATATCGTCGTCAAGCCCGATCTCGGGAACGAATGGATCAACGTTGAGCACGATGATGCGGCGGCGGTTATGGTCATTGTCGCGCCGACGCTCAGGCGTGACGCCCGCCGTAGACAAGGAGCTAGCCAGGCGGTCGAGGCGGTTGCCGAGCGCGCGCGCAGTTCTGGGCCACCACTGACCGCTCTGGTAGCTGGGGTTTATCGCGCTATTGAGCTCGGACAGAAGCTTACCCATCGTGCCGGTCCACCCTGGCTCACGATATGCAAGATCAAGGATGCCAACCGCCACCGGGTCACTCTCGAGACCCGCAAGTACGGTCTCGGCCTGGCTTGCCTCATAGGCCGCTAGAAACGAGCCAGGCGCGATCGGGAGTGCCGGCTCGGAGGCCACGACCCACGCCGCGAAATCAGCCATACGCGGGTGTCCGATGAGCTTGACCGAACCCACGTTGGAAAGCGCGCAGGAAACAGCATCCAGAAGCGCGCCTAGAAGCCGAGGGCGCATGGCCTCGAAGACGCTCACGATGTCGGTCTCAAGACGGCGCTTCTCGGGCGTGATATGCGGCATGCGCAGGATCAGGGCGCGGGAGGCCAGGTCAGCGCGTGAGGCAAGGTCAGTGATGCCGTTGATGAGGATAGGGCGCTTGAGGTCGAATAGAACCTCATCGTCATCCCGGTAGAGCTTGCGCTTGGCATACCCGCCGCCGGTGGCAAGCTGGCAAAACGCGTCCGAGAAGCTGGCGCTGACACTGGAGAGATTGTCAAAAGCTAGCACCCACGAGTTGGATGAGGCGATCATCAGGTCGTCGATGGTGGAAGGCGTACCGCGAAGCGCGGGCTTGGCGGGGTCTATCAGGGCGCGCAGAATGCGGGCGGTCGTGGACTTGGCCGAACCCTGTTCACCATGCAGGATGCCTACCGGATAGGGGCCAGTCGGGTGCAGGAAGCCTACGAGCAGCCCGAGGACAAGCGCCCAGGTCTCATCATCAGCCACGTTTAGACATGGACGAAGCTCGGCAAGCGACCCCCCAGCCTCAGGAGCAGGAAGGGAAAGCATGCCGGAGCGGCGCCTAAACCGCACAGGGCTTGCGTTCAGGATGCGCCAGCCGGAAGCATCGATTTCGGCAACCCTCCAGGCGTCATCGGCAAGGTCCAGGTATACCTTGCCTGCCGCATGCCCAACGCGGAGAAAGACGTTCTCGGTCCGACCCTCATAGCGGGCACGTGCCACCAGTGTCGCGATTGCCGACTTCATGACCTCAGTCCCGGGGGCACGGCCACACTTACGAAAGAACAGCATGGTGAGCAGCCTCTCGAATGAGGAGGACTCTATGCCATGGATTTCGGTATGCCCGTTGATACTTGACGAGGCGAAGGCCGCATCGCTTTGGTCACAGAAGAGCTCAAGATCCTGAGGCAGGGACAGTAGCTCTTCGACTTGGGTGGTCGAGGCATGCTCGTGAGAGGCAGCCGACTCGAGCGCGATGGCTATCGTGCGGCTACCATAGGTCTCACCCGTCTCATAGTGGACCTCGTCCCACTTGGGGCGCATGAGCCCCGAGTGTCGGAACAGCCGGTCGATCTGTGCCGGGCTCTCAGTCTTGTCGGCAATGAGGCAGGCGAGCGCGAGATCGGCCTCGGACTGTGAAGAGTAGCTATCAGCGCGCTGCCAGTCTCCGGCCCAGAGCGCCTCGAACTTCGCGCGGGCCTTCTTGCCGCGCTGCAGGATGCCGAGCAGATCTTTGTCAGCACTCTTGAGTTCGGTGTCGGCCACGCAGACAAGGGACTTGGGCTTTGCCGCGGGCTCGGCGCGCTCAGGAAGGAACTCCGCGAGCAGCCCAAGCACATCACCGACCTCACGGATTGATGCAGGCGTACCCTCGAGGTGGTTGCCGGTCGTTACGAAGTAGCGCCCCGAGCCATAGATCTCAATCCCGCCGGTCTTGACGGGATGAGGGACCCTCCCGCGGAAGAACAAGTGCAGCCCCGTGCCCGAAGTCGAGATCTCGGTGTAGGTGGCCGCCAAGGCGATGATCTCAACGGCTCGGTGGTCAAGCACCCCAGTATCACTATCGAGGCAGTGATCCAGGTCGAGCCCGACGAAGGGGTCGTCGGCAGTAAAGACAAAGCCGACGTGGTCCGCCGCCCCTGTGTCTACTTTTGCTTGCGCCAGCGTGAAGCTCGCCCAGGTGGTCGGGTCGCTCACGCTCGCATTCCGTGATGGATCTGCCGGACGGACCGGCACCTTGCTTTTCGCGCACACCCATTGATCGAGCGCGCGCAGTTCCCCTGGGATAGAGGAGTCCAGCTTTTTTCCAACGGTACCCATAAGGCCTCCTAGAGTCTCGAGCTCCGGTATTGGAACTCATTGCTTGTATGAGACCGCTAACGGGGGTACGCTAACTGTCGAGAAAGCGTAAGTGGAGGCGTGATGATCAACGCGGAACCTGCATCGATAGCCCCGTTCACCTGGGAAAAGGCTCCTGCATGCGCCACATGGATTAGCGTGGACTCTAATGATCACCTGACGGAGAAGACCTGGCTTTGTGGTTGGCCTGTGGTCGACGAGGTCGGCGAGATGCCATGGGCCGAGCGATACGACGAAGCTCTCGGGCGCCCTGCGATAGAGCGACTGGCCGAGATGCAAGGTGCAGCACGCTATGACCCGTTTGACGGAGAGCACACAGCACTCTTCTTGGACTTCGCTGAAATAGCAGAAGTGCAAGGTGAGGCGTTTCAGGCTCGCTGCCTTGAGTTCGCACGCGACTCTGGTTTGCTGGGAGTCCGAGAGGACTTGCCTTCCCTCATTCTTGATTCCGAGCGTGGACTCTACCATCGGTCCGGGGAGTCACTTGCCACTTGGAAGACGGCAGCAGAACTACTGCATCTGGCTGCTCGCCTGTGGCAGGCTGACAACGACGCCGATTTGGGCGACAAGGCTCGTGCTCGCTCCTGGGTAACATCGTGGCTCAGAGGGAAGTCCGACATGGGCCCGCGAAGGGCTTTCGGTCACATCACGATTTCCACGATGCTCACAGGGGGCGCAGAAGACAGCCGCGTTCCTGTGCCGCGACGAGGGCAAGAAGAGGTGTACGACCGAGAATATCGAGAGGCCCTCCTTGCAGACCTCACTAATGCGTTTCTCTCGACCGGTTTGGCTTTTGGTGTCGTTCGGGGCTCTCGGGGTGCTCATCAACTCCAGATCGTCCCCGATAGCCTGTGGCGCTTCATGTGGTATCAGATCGGGCAGGCTCAAGGGACTTCTTCGACTTTCCTGAAATGCCGTAGCTGCGGAAAATGGCGCATCCATCACCCAGACGTGGCGAGAGGCAACCGACGTTACTGTGATCAGGTGTGCAAGCAGCTTGCATACGAGAAGCGAAAAGCGCGCGCAGTTCAGTTGCACGGTGAGGATTCCTCGCGGACCCCGGAACAGATCGTCAAGATCCTCGAGCAAGAAGAGGGCTACCGCGCCACCAAGTCTGTGACCGTGCTCAAGTGGGTCACTGGGGGCTAGGTCTGAGTATTTGGGATACATGGGGAAGTTGCTCGCGATGACATGCCCGATGTGCCCGACGTATCCGCATGTGCCCAGGCGTTCGCATCCAGTCCGTCCATGGCCGGACACGTCAGGACACATCAGGACACGTCGGGCACATCACTCGTCCCAGTGATTTCATAGGGAACGGATACGAATGCCATAGCTGATCGATAGTGCCCTGTGGTCGAAATGAGCTGCGTGCCGCCGGCTGACCAGTTAGCGGCCTCCGCGTTGATTGATACCGTTTCTACCTATGTCTTCCAGGTGGTCCTAACGAGTATGTGTATGCGTACCGACTCCGGTGGGACTCGGTACGACGCACCCTTTACTATTTTGGGAGGCCACCGATGGCACGACCGAAAAAACTGCCCAAGGTTCTGACACCCGAGGAACAGCGCCGCCTGGTCTCGCAGCCGAATCCCCGATATGCATCAGGTCTGCGCAATCGCTGCATTCTGCGCGTCGCTCTTGAAGCCGGCTTGTGAGCAGGGGAGCTCGTCGCCTTGCGGCCAGAACACCTCGATATGATGACTTGCCGGTTGATGGTCCGAGAGGGCAAAGGCGCTAAGGATCGCGTGCTCTGGATTTCAGACGACTTGCGTGACCTCATCGGGCTCTGGCTTGGAAGAAGGCCGGCATCACCGTGGCTGTTTCCGACTCGGGACGGGGAGCAGCTCAACACTCGCTACCTGCGAACGATGGTAAAGCACTACGCCGTTAAGGCCGGAGTCGCGGAGGCGGAGCGCGTCACGCCCCACATCTTGCGGCATACCTTCGCAACCGACTTGCTGCGGAAGACCAAGAACATCCGGCTTGTGCAGAAGGCGTTGGGGCATTCCGACGTGAGTACGACGATGATCTATACGCATGTCTTCGACGAAGAACTGGAAGGTGCGCTGAGAAGGAAAGGCTAGGTCGGCTCGTTGGGACGGATCTCTTTCCTTCGGCGTCCGCTTCTTTGTCTCTTGGTCTCTGCGCGGGCATGAGTGCGAGGGCTCGCCATAGCGGAGTGACTGGAGAATTGACCTCGCCATGTCTTCTGCTGGATCACACTTCGGCTTGGTGGCCACTCACGTGAAGCCGATCGATAATCTTCAGAAGTTCTTGTTGTGAGCTAATGTTGAGTTTTTCATAGATGTGCTGGATGTGCGTTCTTACCGTGTTCCTGGAAATTGAGAGATGTTCAGCAATACCTCTGGCGTTGAGCCCTCTGGCTAAGAGCAAGAGGACATCAGCCTCCCGATTAGACAGAGCGTATGCCTCGGTGAGCACGCCGACGTCGCCGGAAAATGGTGGTACACCTGTGGTCGAGCTTGCCAGCGTTTGTGTGGCATTGGTTGGCAAGATCGAATCCGTTATGCCTACCCGAACGGGGTTTTTTAGAGAGCCGCCGCCGGAGAAGAGTAGATACACGCTTGTCGCCAGCAGGTAGACGAGCGAAAGGGCGGCCAGTGTCAGCACCGTGGGAGCCAGGCCAAAACGTTGTTCAAATGCTGTTCCCACAAGAGTCCCTATGAGCATTGGTGCGTTTACGGCGACCTGTCCCCAAGCAAAGAAGCGGACGCTCGACTTGATATCACTTGAAGTTCTCTCGGATAGAAAGACCCAGACCACGAGCAGGACGTACATCCACGCAATTGATATCAGGACCATCGGGGGAGAAGTTTTGCTGGAGCCGAGCAACGGCAGCAGGGCGAGGCCGCTGATCATCAAGATAGGAACGGGGTAGTGAAGGCGCGGCAACGTCAGCTTGTCTCCGAGGCCTAGAGCGCAGGCGAGAAGTAGCAAACCCGCAAAGAGGTCTGCCACCACTATGAACGCGGGATTTATGGGGCCGTAGTTGGGGGCGAACCTGGTGATGCCGTAGAAGGCGCCGAAAACGAAGGAATAGACACTGACTCCAATGATGAGCCTTGGGAGGGGAATCGGCGCGAACGGTCCAACAGCCTTCTTTCGATTACTTGTCCTGTGTGCGAGTTGCTCATGGAGCGCGGCTACGAGCAATGCAAGAGAAAGGAAGGGTAGAACGGCTACGGCGAGTCCGACAGTGGACTCGTTGGCCGGGAGGAGGAGCAGGCGTATGGCCGGTCTGAGGATCATGGACAGAGCTACGCAAACGGCGGCGCGAAACAGGCCTATTGAAGCGTAGTACTTACCCCAGGAGATTATGAGGACTGGAGCGGCGATGCCAGCCATGGTCGCCCCAATGAGAACAAACTCAGGATTATGTATACCGTAGTGGCAAAACAAGCCGCCGGTACTCATGGCGAATGTGGCCACCGCGCATGACCGCACGGTAGTCAGGGCGGCAGAAACTCGACTCGGGAGAATCGCGAACACTGCGCATGAAACAACAGAGACAAATAGGAATACAAAATAATGTCCCCTGCCCCCTGGATCCAAGGCAGGCAGTGGGTTGACCTCGCTGTCCGAACGAAAGACGATTACCAGCCAAGTCAAGTACAGGCCAAGTCCTAGGTGGCGGGGCCGTACCCAATCCAAGCTTGTCAAGAATGCCTGCAGCCTGAGTTTGCGGCTAGTCTTACCCATGCTCGCCAACGGGACCTCCTTGTGTCGTGGTCCTGCTTCGCCAAATAGTACACCTCGTCTCCCAGGAGGTGCATTACGAAGGGTGCATGATTTCCATGCGGGTGCCCTCATCTCCAGGAGATGATTCTCGGTTTCCAACTCGTGAATCGTCTTCTCAGCACGATTACGACCATCTCCATACGGGCTAGCGTGACTACGACGGGCGTGTGGTGTGGCCCGTTCAGGTTTGATCCTAGTCGGGGAGCCCGGCTGGGGGGTGCCGTCGGAGGAAGGGGTTCGGATGAGCAAGGAGAGAGTTGGCGAGGCGCAAGGTATTAACCGCAGGAGTTTTCTGAAGGGGGCGGCCGCAGTCAGCGCCGCCGCCGCGATAACTGCCGTTCTGCCTGGCTGTTCAAAGAAGGCTGATGCTGCTTTCGTGGACACGGTGACGTGGGACCGCGAGACAGAGGTGCTGGTTGTTGGGTTTGGAGGATCTGGCACCGTAAGCGCGGTGGAAGCACATGAAGCTGGAGCTCAGGTGCTCATAATCGAGAAGGCTCCGATCGAAGGAGGAGGAACCTCGCGTACGTCCGGAGGTTTCATAACCATCGTCAATGACGAGAAAAGCATTGATGGCGCAGTCCAGTACATGAATACTGCCGCCCGCGGCTTGACGCCCGAGGCAGTGTACAAGGCGTGGGCGACCGAGGGAACAAAGACCAAAGATTGGCTCACAAAGCATGGGATCATCTTTGTTCCTATGACGGGTCGGGGTGCAGACTTCGCGAACTGGCCCGGTGCTTCATCTCTGGGGTGTGTTTGTATTACGGACAAGGAGGGTGGAGCGTCAAACCTTGGTGGAGGCGTATTCAGCAAGTGGGCCAGGCAATACGTGGCTGATCAGAAGATCGATGTCTTGTACGATACCCGCGCGACAGACTTGATCCAAGATCCCACCACCAAAGAAGTCGTGGGAGTTTATGCAACGAGTGCGGGAAAGCAGATCGCCATCAAGGCCAAGAAGGCCGTCATCCTCGCCAGCGGAGGGTTTGAGTTCAACGACGATATGTTGGGGAATTACATGCGGCCTTACCCGTTGGCGTGCGTGGGCTGGCCTTACAACACGGGCGATGGCCAAAAGATGGCCGAGAAGATCGGTGCAGATCTATGGCACATGAATCTTCCATGCGCGCATGGATTCACATTCGTCGAACCCAAGAGCAATCTCGGCCGTTGGGGCGCAGGCGTCAAAGGTGCCAGCTACATATTCATAGAGAGGTCCGGCAAGCGCTTTGCCTCCGAGAATCCGAACGTCTTCTTTGGCCACAGGTCGTTCATGGCATTCGACATGTGGGACCAATCAAGCACGTGGATTGACTCGGCCTACGAGTACATCCCCTTCTATATCATCTTCGATGAGAAGGCGAGAACAGCGGGTCCTCTCTTCGCCAAGACCACCATCGGGAGTACTACAATTCCCACCCAACTGGGCGGCCAGGCGGAGTGGAGTGCCGACAACAGCACCGAGATCGCAAACGGCTGGATTCTCAAGGCGAACACCATAAAGGAACTCGCGGCACTGATTCCGGAAAACTGGAAGCTTTCCGGCGATACGCTTGCTGCAACTGTTGCTGAGTACAACGCAACCTGCGCAGCAGGAGTCGACACGAAATGGGGTCGTCCGGCCGTAGCGTCGAGCAAGCCAAACTTGGTCGCCCTCGACACGCCCCCGTACTATGCCATCAAGATGCAGCCCTCCCTCTACAGTACTTGTGGTGGTCCCCGTAAGAACGAGAAAGCCCAAGTGCTCGACATCGCCGGGAATGTGATTCCTCGTTTCTATGTCTCCGGCGTGTGTGGCCACAGTGCCGCGCATGTCTACAGCTGTTTTGGCCAGAACTGGGCCGAGATCATGAACTTCGGCCGCATCTCTGGAAGGAATGCCGCTGCCGAGACGGTTCTGGCGCCGGCCTCTGCCTAGAGGGATCGCAGTGCGCCGTGCACGGCCTGGCCTAGTGACATTCAGCACCATGGAAAGCTCCAGGGTGAGGCTCGCGTCTGCGGGCCTCACCTATCGGAAAGGATCTCGTGTGATAGACAACCTGAAGGGTGAGAAGAAGATACTCTCAAAGAGACTACTGATTGTGTTGATTTCTGTCTTTGTAGTCGCAGCAACGCTTCTCGCTGGGTGTGGAACGTCGAAGTCGACAGATAATTCGAAGTCGACCGAAGAGAGCACACAAACTACGGAAACACAAAGGCTCACTTGGACTGCCACGTCCGACTGTACGGGCTGCCACGCAGTGGAATCGAAGTCGGCCAAAGACACCACGATGTTGGCTGCAACGCACGCGAGTGCGGGCGTGAAATGCATGAGCTGTCACACCGACGAAGCCGCGCTCAAGAGCGCACATGAAGGTGCGACGGGAACGAGCCCGATGCCCATGGCCCTCAAGAACACGACTGTTGATCAGAAGACCTGTCTGTCCTCTGCTTGTCACAACACTACCCTTGCGGAGTTGGCAGTGAAGACTACCACCTCCACCGTGTTGAAAGATACGAACGGAACAGTTGTCAACCCGCATTTGGCTCCTACACTCAACCAGGCACACATCGACGCGAAAATGACGTGCACGGACTGCCACAGCGTGCACGCAGTGAAGGACCCGAACCAATACTGCATCTCTTGCCACCACAAAAATGTCTTTGAGTGTGGTACCTGTCACGCAATTCCCTAGCACAAACCGGCATAGCAGTAGAGCAGGGTAGGGAAGACTGGGCAGTAGGTGGATCAGCTAATCGTCAGATGAACGGCAGAGGTCCCTCTGCTCCGATGAAGCGTGCCCAGACTATTCGCGGTGAAATTGTGAATCCATGCCTCGCACTAGGGGCGGGGCATGGATTCTGTTGCCGAAAATTGAATCGGGAGCTTGTGGTGCGACTCATCGCCATCGGCGAAATACTCGAGTGAAGAAGAGGAGAGAGTAGGTGTTGGCCACTCCGGTGTTCTTGGTCTTGTTTCCGATCGCCGTGGCAGGGGTTCTCCTTGTTGTCAGGAACAGCCGTGCACGACGGGTGATCGTGGGTGTCTCCACGGTCACGATCGCAGCGGGGTCGATCGTCTTGGCGGTCCAGCATCTAGACGGAGTCAACGTCTATGCTTTCAGCGGCAGGTCTGTCGACTTCGCCATTCTGTCGATTGATGCGACGATCGCACTTTCCATCATCTTGACTGGCATCAGAAACAAGAAGTACATGGTTGGCTGTCTTGCATTTGTCTGGATGGCGATCATCTGCTGGCTCAATCTTGGACCTGCGCGCGCGATTCGGATCGCCAACCCACTCTACGTTGACCGCTTTTCCGTAATCATGGCGCTCATTATCGGCATTGTCGGTGGAGCGGTCTGCGTCTATTCGATCGGCTATATGCGCACTTTCGCGGCCCAGAGCAGTGATGTTCTGGACAGGAGTCGCATCTTCTTCGCGACAGGGTTTGTCTTTCTGGCTGCCATGTTCGGCGTCGTCTTCTCCAACGACCTGAACTGGCTCTGCTGCAGTTGGCAAGTCGCGACGATGTGCACATTCCTTCTGATCAGCTACACCCAAACCCCGGGAGCGATCACGAATGCATTTCGGCAGCTCACCGTGAGCCTTCTGGGAGGTGTCGCACTCGTGATCGCGGTCGTATACATAGGCATCAATCTCCACACGCTTGAGCTGTCGAAGTTCCTCTTGACCTACCTGCCTGGCACAACGGTTGCCCTTCCTGCACTGCTCCTAGCCTTCGCAGGTATGACGCAAACAGCACAGATGCCCTTTCATGGGTGGCTGCTCCACTCAACAGAAGCGCCAACACCGATTTCAGCGCTGCTCCAGTCTTCAACGATTGTCATGGCAGGCGCCTTCCTTCTCATCAGGATTTCGCCAGTTTTGGGAGGATCGCCGTCGATCGGATGGAATATCGCGGGGCTCACTGTGCAACTCGTCGGGGGGTTGACGTTCCTCGTGTGTTCCGTCATGGCCATCGGGCAGAGCAACATCAGCCGCATGTTGACTTGCTCTACAATCGCGACCATGGGCCTAATCACAGTGTGCGCTGCGATCGGGAAAGCAGAGATCCTCTGGTCCGCCATCTTCCTCGTCATCTTCCACGCAGTCGCCAAGCCATTGCTGTTCCTGTGTGTGGGGGCGGTCGAACGCCATATGGTCTTGTGCGGCATCGATGGAATGGACGTGTTGTTTGCCGCCACACCCAGTCTGAACCGCTTCATGTCTCTTGGGATGGGGGCGATGCTCTTGGCGCCTTTTCTGCTGTTTACCAAATGGGTCGCACTCAGCCGCTTGGCAGCCACATACGATGCCCTTCTTGTGCTCATTCTTTTGGCCGGGGGCGCGGCGGCGTCTCTTCTTTGGATCAAGCTGCTTGCAAGAACCACTGCAGTCTCTCGGAACCCTACTACCCTCGATGTTTCTGTCAGTCGCGTGGAGCTGTTTGCGATTGCGTTCTTCAGCACACTGACATTGGGCGTGGTGGTGTCTCTCCCGTTTGTGTCAATTGAGGTGGTCGTACCGTATCTCGCCCAAGTGTATGGGATTGTTTGGCGGGCCCTCCCTACGGACAACCTTCTGATCGCGGCTGCGATGACAGTGCCGCTCGTCGTCATATTTGTGGGCAATCTTCAGAGCCGGGGAGCCCTCAAATGCGACCTTCTGTTCGGAGCAGAAAGCGTTGCTCTGATCACAGAATCCCGCGGGGACGATGAGAAACAAGTCGAGCGGCCCGATTTGGGCCTGGTGCCCTATCTCCCGCAAGCAAGGCTGTCTGCAATCGGAACGACGGTCTCTGTCATCATGCTCGTCTGTGGGCTTGATGCTGCCGTGCGCCTCGCTGTCGGAGTGATATAGCGGTGGCCACGATCGCCGGATTCCTGATGTTCGCTGTTATTGCTCCAGTAGCCGGTTGTCTGCTTTCAGGTTTGGGTGGGTGGGCTACGAGCGGCATTCAGGGAAGAGCCAGAACGCCCATCCTGCGGCCTTATCGCGAGGTGTGCCATCTCATCGCAACGGACGACCGGAACGAGGGCTCCGTTCCGGGTCTCTACTTCTGGATGTACCTTGTCTTCGCGGCCGTGGCCGGAGGCATAATCTTCACGAGCGGGAACTTGCTCCTGTGTTGCTTCGTGTCCTTTATGAGTTCCCTATTTCTCATCATGGCGGGAGCATCTACGACCACTCCGCGTCCCGACGCAGGGGCTACGGGCGGAATGCTCCAAGTCGTCGCCCTTGAGTCAATGACAGTGCTCATTGCCATTGAGTTCTTCATGTTGTCGAACACCTTCAGAGTCTCCGGCATCATGGCGGCCATATCCCCCGCGATCACGAGTTTGCCTTTCACTTTTGTGGGATTCGTCTACTTCCTTACGGTCCGACTGCGAAGGTCGCCTTTCAATCTGACTGAACTGAGCGGCCGAACGCTGGCACTGGTCGAAGTAGCGCATTGGTACGAAGGCATCATGTTGCTGGCTTGGACTGGACTCTTCTTCATCAACGGAAGTTGGGCGTCCTTCCTTGTCGCGGGCTCGATAGTGCTGATTGTCGGCGCATCAGTGTTCGTGACCCACAAGACTCTCGCACGTTTCGAGGAACGGGTTTCGAAGTGTGCATGGCTCGTTGCCCTTGCGCTCGGCTTCACAAACCTGCTCTTCCTTTCCCTGGGATGGACAAACCTCCTTCCTCCAATATTGAAATGAGTGCTTGACCCCGGAAGCGCTAGGAGTTGAACCGAGCTGTGAAGATTCTCAGAGCGACCGTCGCCTTGCTTGTCGTCACATTGGTGGTGGGAGGGGGCATCTACCTGTTGGGCCAGAGGAAGAATGCCGAATTTTTGTTCCCGGGAGCGCACGTGTCACTGCCGACCAAGGTCACTGCTTCCTCATTGTGCCCTGTGGAAGGATGCACTTCATCGAGCTGCCATGGTGCGGCCCCGCCGCCCGCTCTCGCGGTCGGGCAGACGATGGCCTGTCCCAAGGAGGACTGCAGTAGTCGCACTTGCCATGCGCAGGAAGAGATCGACTCCCATTATGTGTCTTCCGGCAGTTCGAACGTGAGATGGTGGTTCATTGGATTGTCCGCACTGGCGATCATGACCGTCTATGTTGCGCTCTCCTCAAAATAGGGATGCAGGTATGAAGATCAAACGAGACCTTGTCATCGACGTTATCGCCTTTGTCCTCTACGTGGTCGCGATATACCCACGTATCTCGGGACTCTTAGTCCATGAGTGGTTGTGCCTTGGCTTGCTACTCGTTGTACTTCTGCACACCGTTCTTCACTGGGACTGGGCCATTGACACCCTCAAGAGGTTTCTCGGCAAGATTTCTGTGGCCTCTCGGTGGAATCTACTCATCGACATCGCGCTTTTCGTGGCGTTTATAGTCGAGATGGTTTCAGGGCTACTAATCTCGCGGCATGTGCTCTTATCGTTTGGCAGTTTCGCGCCGGGCTATTTCGTCTGGAAACCGGTCCATATCAGCGCGGCCACGGTATTGCTCGCGCTCGTGCTTGCGCATCTGGCGATGCACCAGAAGTGGATCTTTGCGACGGTCAGAAACAAGTTGATCCAACCTATCATGCTCGGCAAAGCAGAATAGAGAGAAGCGGGCATTTCCTGCTGCAGGCCCGATCGAGGAAGTGAGCAGGTGTTTTCGGAGAAGGACAGGGAGCGCCTGTGAGCGTGGCGAACGGGCAGCAGAGTACAGGGCGTGTTTCACCGGCACTTGAATCAGCCACCCTAGACAAAACAGTAACAGTGCGGGGACTTCATCTATGCCGCGAGCGCTGAGGCAATGCCCGTTCGTCGGAATGCTCTATGTGGGCCAGTGCGGCAAGGGGGAAATTGCGGCGGAGGAAACAGCCGCTGCCGCTGAGATCGTCCAAAGAGATCAGGATCAGACTGGCAATCGATGAGCTTGCCGTTGCAACTGCGCGCGTGCTTGGTTTCGAGCGTACGAGGTTTGAAGTGCGCGAGGCCGTCCTGAGCGGGATACGACTACTCATCAAGAGTAGCGCGGCTGTCCAGGGCACAGGCATCGGTCCGCGCAAGTAGGCCGCATCCACAGGTTGATTGACAGACGAAGCGCCAAAAGGAACGTGCGGTAACTTCTGCAATCAAGGATGGTGGTAGCTCGGGAGTGTTTCGATTGCCCCCCTCGCACCTCCTCGCTATACTGCGAAGTCGCCGCTCTCGCACACGCGAGGGTGTGTCACCGCGGAGAGGTGGCAGAGTGGTTGAATGCGGCGGTCTCGAAAACCGTTTAGCGCGCGAGCGTTACGGGGGTTCGAATCCCCCCCTCTCCGCCATGTAGCTGGGCATATGCGATCCCGGACGCTTTCCGAAGCGCCGGGCTCGCGTCTCTTTTTGCCCTTTCGCCCCGAATTCGCCCCGAATGCTTGTCTTACGCTCGTGTCTATGCGCTAGAGCTGCTTCTCATTTACAGACTTACAGAGCCAGATCTGTGGAGGGTGTGATATACCGACCGTACAAACAAGAGTAGGCGTACGAGCCGAGATCCGTGAGGAGGGTTCACTTTGGACGATCAAGAAGGCGCTACCCCGCAGGCGCAAATCCCCGCGCCAGAAATCGATTCGCCGTCGGACTGCCCCGACTCCACTCGCGACATGGCGACGTGTCCCGAATGCGACATCTGTCCGTACTCGGGCTTCGAGAATGGCTGACGAGGCACATTGGGGCGGCAAGCGCTGTGTCGAGATCAACTGAGAAGAGGTGCGTAATGCCAGTGGCTGGAGCAATCCGTGAGGCTGTGCCGCTTGCGAGAATCAAAGGGTCTCACGAGTCATCCTGCGGCGATTCTTGCGTTGTGATCGTCCAAGCCTTAGCCATGGACGGAAGGTTCTCGATTCTGGTGCGTGAGGGTCGAAGCGCATATCGGCAAGCGACGCCACGCGAGGTGGGGGACGCAGGCTTTACGTATGAGGGAACCGTTGCAGTGCATGTCGGCGATACGCTGATTAGCGCCGCGATGACCGCCATGAGATGAGCAACGTCTGGGGCCTAACAAAGGCATCGAGCGGATGGCCGATGCGGTACGCTAATGTTGGGCATGACCACCGCTCATGCCTCAGACGTTAGGCGTACAGGGGGGACTGGATGACGAACGACATGCGGGTTGACCCGTGGGTGCGCGTTGCGATCATGTTGGTGGCAACCGCAGCAATTGCTGGAATGTCGCTGTATTTCACCGGGAGTCTACTTCCGCACAACCCTCGTGAGGCGCTGGTCTTCCAAAACGCCCTTCTCTTGATCGTGCTGGGATCTGCGCTCCTCGAGCATCAGTACACGAAGCCCGCAGACTCAATAGTCAATTCGCTCATGGGCTTCATCACGCTCCTCAGCGTCTACGCGATTGCTCCGATCTGGCCGTGGATCGCAGTATCCTCGTATTGCGTGGCTGTATTTGTCTTGGGTACTGCCTGCGTTGCGGCTAGCTCAAAACCTGGCCTCACAGGCTGGAGGGATTGGGTCGCGAGTCACACATATCGTCCGTCAATCGTGCTTGGAAGCGCACGCGTCTTGTTTTCCGTTGTCTTCATCTTCGGATTGTGGTTCTTCTTCTCAGTTCAAGAACCCATCACGCTTGCGCTCGTTCTCTTCTGGGGAATCTTCGTCGCGATATGGCCACTGCAACTTCCGGAGCTCATCACAGCTTGGTTCGACCGGAGTACGCCGTCAGCGAAGGCGTTGGGACAGATTGTCCGTATTGACAGTCCCAATATCCTGCGGGTTGCACTTGATGGCGGAGCGAGCTGGAAGCCAGACGAGCCATGCGTATGCGTCCTTCCAAGCGGGCAATCGCAGTGGGTGCAGCCGCTCTACTCGCAGTTTCAAGACGACCACCTTCTGGCAACCGGTCTTGTCACGAGCCTAGACGCTCCCTCGACTGAAGGAGCAAAGAACTGTGTTCTGCGGCCCGGTGAAGGCGTTATTCCCCCGAGTTTGGATGCAATCACGCAGTCGCTTGGTGGCGGGGTCAATGCGTCGCTCGTCGGGTTCGTGGTCGAGGGCTCCACCATCGGGGGCATACGGTTCGAGACCCTCTCACCAGAATCATGTCACGACGGAATGCTTGTGTGGTCGCAAGTTGCAGGCGAACGCGTCTTCTATCAAGTTGTTGCCGGCGAGACGCGGGAGGAGTCGTTCGCGACGGACAAGCACGGGTTCCAAGTCGCTGCAGCCGCTCAGCTCGGCATGCTTCTCGAGCACACGGGATTTCGCAAGTTCGAATGGCTTCCTACAATGAACACTCCGGTGTTCTCGGCGTCGAAGGGCTGTGCAATTGAAACTGCCGCTACGCGCGATGGGGACTTCATCCTTGGAACGATTCCCAACTCGTGCATCCAGATTGGCGGCGATTTCTCGGCTGACTACAACTATCACACTGCACTTCTCGGGGTTACGGGCTCGGGAAAGACCGAGCTTGCCTTCGACCTAATTCGACATGCATTAGACAACGACATTCGCGTCGTCTGCATTGATCTTACGGCCCAGTATCAAGAGCGGCTCTCGGACTTGAATCCGGTCGACCTCTCGATAGACGAGAAGACCGCCAAGGAGCTTGGGGACAAGCTATTCGATGTCGAGACTGGAACTTACGGCGCTCCAGGGGAAAAGAAGGCGCTGAACGAGTTTGCGGAGGCCCTACGATCTGATGTGACTACCTCGGTCGCCGGATTCCTGAGCGACGATGCGACATCTCACCTGGGGCTCATTCGGCTCGAGGAAATCTCCAACACCAAGGCCACGCTCTGGATTACTGAGCTCTATATGACGTGTCTGCTCAAATATGCCCGCGAGAATCATGGAACCTGTCCGCGCACCCTCATCGTAGTTGAGGAAGCTCACACCGTAATGCCTGAGCCGAACACAATGGGACTCGGCGATTTCGATTCCAAGGGTCTCGTTGGAAAGATTGGACAGATTGCTCTTCAGGGCAGGAAATATGGGGTTGGACTGCTCGTCCTCGCCCAGAGAACCGCCACCGTTAGCAAGACCGTGTTGACGCAATGCAACACGATCATCAGTTTCACCTGCTACGACGACACCAGCCTTGGCTTCCTTCGTAACATCTTCGGCCCGGAGCATGTCGCGTTGATCCCCAATCTTCCGCCGCTGCATGCCGTTGCATTTGGCAAGTGGGTGCGTTCTGAGAAGCCAATTGTCTTTGAGATTCCGTTTGACGCAAGCAAGGCGGAGACGCCTAACAAAGGCATCGAGCAGAACGCCAAGAGGTAGACTGACCTGTGAGGTTGCGCGCGCGTCTGCTCATTCGCTGGACGTTGGTGAATCGAGTTTCTGCCACAGGGCGTCTGTGGCCATGTTCCGCGCATGTAGAGCATTTCTGCGGCGTTTGCGACGCTTGCGACGAGTGCGCTATGCGGGGGCGTCGAACGCGTCGCAAACGTCGGTGCGGGATGCAACCTTCCTTATCTCGACCAATCGTGATCGTCTGCCTGACCCGCGATGCTTGCGAATCTCCACGCCTACTGCCCGAAGAGTAGGGGATGCACGGTCGAGCCTGATTGAGAGGTCCTTCGCGGTGCGTGGCAAATCGCGCGGATGCCGCATCTGCCCCGGCGGATTCTCCAAGCTTTCCAGCAGCTCGCTCATGGTGCCATTCCAAGTTTCGCTCTCAGCTACCTCGAGGAGTTCACGCACGGCTGTTGCGACAGGATCGGTCTCGAGTGCGACATCAATCGCATTACGCCGGTTTCTTGAGTACACAGCAACGAAGGACTTGGGTGCCCAGCCAAATGAGGGCTCTGCAGCCGTGGTCCACCGAGCAAAATCTATCATTCGTGGTGCTGAGGGAAGGATGACGCTGTCGATGTTCGCAAGTGCGCATGAAACTGCATTGAGCAGCCCGCCGAGGATTCCCGCTCGCACAGCTTCGAATTCTGCCCAGAACCCTGCCTCATCCCGTCGACTTTCGTCAGTGATTGGCGGGAGTGTGACGAGAAGACACCTATCAGTAAGGTCCTGACGGCCGACCAAGTCTCCGATGCCGTTGAGAACGATCGGTCTCTTGGCGTCGAACAGAATCTCGTCGCAGTCCGTGTAGAGTTCTCGGGTGGCGAAACCGCCTCCAGTCGAGAGACGGCAGAAGGTATCGCTGAGCCACGGAGACAGTCCTGAGACGTTGTCGAATACGAGCATCCATGTGTTCTTGGCCGCGATCATTGTGTCGCGTTCGCTCTGAGGTGTGGTTCGCAGCGGAGGCGTAGCAGGGTCGACAAGGGCCCGCAGGACGCGCGCCGTTGTCGACTTCGCTGATCCTTGCTCCCCCATGAGGACTAGGACTGGGTACGGGCCGTCTGGCCGCAGGGCGGCAAGGAGGAAGGCGACAAGTATCCGGAAGTCGTCGTCACTGCCTGCGTTTACGAACGGTCGGAGAAGCTCAACGCTCCCCGGCATCATGGGACGCGGTAACGCAAGGAGCCCGCTCGGACGGAGGAAGCGCACAGGGCCATCACACACGGTCTTCCAGCGATGAGCGGTGATCTCTACGATCTCGCGTTCCTCGTTGGCGAGATCAAGGTAGATTGAGTCCTCATAGGTGGCGAGTCGAACGAACACGTCACGGCAGCACCCATCGAACTGTGCTTTCGCTTCAAGGACATCAAGCGCATCTTGAAGTGCCTGCCCTCCTGCAGCCTTGCCGTTGTGCTCATAGAAGTGTCCCGAGAGCCAGCGGCGAAATGCCTTGGAACGAACTGGCCATGTCTCGCGGCGATCATTGACGACAACAGAGGCAAAGGGTGACCCATCGGGCGAATGAAAGAGTTCGACGCCATCTGCAAGCTTGAGAAGGATCTCTGTCTTTGTTGAGTCCTTCCCCTTATTCTGTTCGAGAGACAGTGGGGGCAGTGGGTCAGCACCAATCAGCAGCGAGCGCCATCGTGTTGCGAATGCACTCGAATCTTGGACGTGCAGTTCGCTGGGGTCCTTGGCATACGCTGTGCGAATGACTCGGATGCGGGGCGCGAGCGCAGACTTCGAGAGAGCATTGATGAGCGTTTCGCCACCCTTGTCGCATTCTTCAAAGACGTAGATCACCTGAATATCGTCTAGCGAAGACGCCCACTCCTCTTTCCATGTGCTGGCTCCCGGAAGCCCCAGCGCCGGTTCCCCGTGATGCCACAAGGTTTGGGCGTCCGATTCCCCCTCGACAAGAATAATGTAGCCCGCCTTGCGCGCATCAGACAGACGGTCCAGTCCGTACGGGGCCACGCGGGCACCTTTGCGCCAAACGAAGCGCTGTCCCTCCATGCTCAGCCGGTAGCGTATTGCTATGTCCTGACCATCCTCGTCGCGATATGGAATGAGAATGGCTGGTCTTCCACTGTGGGTCGTATCCTGCAGCTGCAATCCATGGAGGAATTCGACCGGGAGTTTCTTGGAGGACGCGTATTCTGCCAAGCAACATCCGATCGCGGAGCTTTGCGGGCCTAGTGATTGCCTAGATGCCATGATGCCGCCGCCAATCCTGATCGTTCGAACGGGGAAACAGGTCGCGCATTTCGAGCCCAAGGGCGTAGACCACATCTTCGATCGAGCAACCCGCGAAGCAGTGCATAAGTACGCGTCCGTCAGCGCCTTCACTGATGCTCAAGCTTGGGTTTGTATCCCCGTGCGCCGGACAGCATGCTCGCCACCCGGTGCCGCAAGGCCGTGCCTCATCGAGACGCTCCAAAACGATATCGATTGGGCCGCTCATCATGAGCCTCCCTGCAGGAATCGCTCGAGAGCTGCCTTAGGCACTCGGAGCGACCTGCCGAGTGTCACCGATGGCAGAGCGCCTGTTCTGACGAGGGTGTAAGCCTTACCACGTCCGATACGTAGTAGGGCCGCTACTTCGTTCACAGTCAGCAGGTCGGGCAGTTCGCGTAGTTGCAGTGGCGGGCATTTCGGGCTCATGGTCAATCGTCTCCTTATCCCATTTCGCTACGTCGCGGTGAACTCTGACCGGGCAACTGGCAGGGACCACTTGGCCAGAGGCGGTTGGTACCTGATGCGAGCACGTTCATGTTGACCTCCAAGACTTATGCGAATAAACTATCGACTATAGAGACTCTCATTGCAATTAAGGGGTAAGATAAATGACTAAGGTAGAGCAGTTTTGGGAGGCTATTGACGATGTGCCACCGAGCGTGCGCCATTTCCTCGAGATCACGGGCTTCGTGAGCAGATACCTGAACAGCGAAGACGACAAGACCCGATCCGAAGTGATTCGACGTGCCCGACGGATCATCGAGTGTCTGTCTGCGTGTCAGCTGCTCCCGGGAAACGGTGCAAACTCAATCGAGGAACATGCACCTACGGACGGGCAAGGCGAACCCGACGGTCGCTGGCCTCTGTTGGCGGAATTGGGGAATCGCATTATTGCCGAGACAAGCGAAGGAGTGGTCGTGGCTCCATTGACCTTTGCGTCTAGGACCTTGGATCTCGGCATCGTGCCGAGTTGCTCGGAACGGATCGAAGTGAGTTTCGACAATCGCCTGTCGCTTGATGCTCTCATCCGGCAACTGCGTTCGGTTTGGCCTGAGTTGAACAAACGGGGATGGCTCAGAAGGACGCGTCCATGGGGCGCGAGGAAGCTCGCGCTCGTGCGGTTCGTTTGCCTGGAGTCGCCCCGCTCTGACACATGGAGAAAGCGTCTTGAGACGTGGAACATGCGGTATCCGGACTGGGCGTACCTATCACCACAAGCCATTGCCAGCGACTTCCACAAGGCCGAGCAATCACTCACCGGACAGTCGGACGGGCTGGGCTGGTTCTATGACGAGGCGCGCCAATCGGTCTATGGGAGGACGCTTGGGGAATTGTTGGACGCTTTGGCGGCAGATGAGCTCTCAGCCGGGGAGCGCAAAGCTGTTGATGACATGTTGCGCAACATAGGGACGACCATTTCCAAGGCGGCGAGCAAGAGGATGGGGACGAGCGAAGATGGGTAAACGGGACGGAATCCGTAAACGCGACAATGCGTGGGAGGTCAGAGTCAGTCGCGGATGGGATGAGAAGACCCAGCGCTACCGGCGTATGCAGGTCCGGGTGCATGGGACTCGGGCTGACGCTGAGCGCAAGAGCCGGGAGCTTCGCCATGACATTGACGAGGGCACACACATTGATCCCACGAAACAGACGGTCGCTGCCTATCTTGACGACTACGTGAGGCATTGCGAGCAGAAGCACCTCGCCGCCACAACCACCGAAGGGTACCAAGGGGTGTGCAACAGGTACGTGATTCCTCGAATCGGTGCAGTCCAGCTACAGAAACTCACGCCAGCTCATCTTGAGCGGTTGTATTCCGATGCACTGCAGAACGGCTCGGGACGAGGCCCAGTCAGCGAGCGGACGGTCCAGGGCATTCATCGCGTCTTGCATGCTGCGCTGAAACGCGCGGTGCGCTTGGGGCTGCTCCACTCAAATCCCTGCGATGCCGTCGAATCACCTAGGCCACGGCGCAAGGAGATGCACGCCCTAGACGAGCAGGAGGTCGCGCGGATGCTAGGACTTCTGCGAGAAGGCGACCGCACGCTCTATATGGCTTCCCACGTGGCGCTGACCACGGGCATGCGTCGAGGCGAGATACTCGCTCTCCGATGGTCCGATCTTGATTTCGAAGCGCGCACTGCCACGGTGAGACGATCGCTGCAGACCACACAACGGACAGGCTTGTCCTTCAAGGATCCAAAGACGGCAAAGAGTCGGCGCACGATTGCTTTGCCGGGACAGACGATCTCCGAGCTGACGTCGTACAAACGCCGCCAAGCCGAGGAGCGACTGCTCATTGGGCCCGGATATCACAAGCAGGACCTCATCTTCGCTGAACCTGATGGTTCACCCTATCCGCCGGACAGGCTCACCAGTCGTTTCGCAAAGTTCTGCGGCACCAACGGTTTCTGTGTGCGCTTCCACGATCTTCGCCACACGCACGCAACACTTCTGCTCAAGGCTGGTGAGTCGGTGAAAGTTGTCTCGGATCGTCTAGGACATTCCACGGCGACGCTTACCCTCGATACCTACACGCACGTGCTGCCGGGGATGGATGCGGCGGCGGCGGACCGCTTCGACAGAATGCTTGGAGAAGCGCAAGCGCGGACCGGAAGCTAGGCTGTTTCAAGCCAGATTCGTAGCCCATTCGGGGCGAATTCGGGGCGATCTCATACCCCGGGGGAGTTCGCAACCGCAGTTCTCGAGGAGGGATAAGCGTTTCCCAAGGTAGTGGGTTTCATCATCGCGGTCCAGAGTCAACGAATTGTCCTGTCCGGACGGTTTCCGGGTCCGTTCGGACATAGGAAGTATGGGCGCGGAGAGCCTGAGCGCGTCTGCGTCCCAGAACCCGACATAGGTCCGGCTGACCTAGTCCCCTGAAAAGCAGGAGCAGAGTTTTCCTAGCCATCTTTGACTGATTCGGGCGGCAGGGCGACGATGTATCCAGTAACGCCTACCGTCGTCGAAGGGAATCCGCTGTGCTTCCGCAATACTGGCTCGCGATAACGCGAAGAAAGGATCTTCTGGACACGGAAACGCGAGATTCTTGGTGGTGCCTGCCACAACGCGCGAATGTAGGAGACAGGGTCCTCCTGTACTGTCCAAGATCTGTCAGTCCCAAGTTTCAAGGGGTGTTCGCCGAAGCCGAAGTAGATGTGGATACTCGATCTCAGAAGCCGGGCGGTTCTCCCTGCTCCGGCTACGTCTCAGATCTCAACGAGGGTCTCGCCTACATGGAAATCAGAGTCATTCGTCGCTTCGACTCGGCATTGACGGCGCAAAGGATGAAGAACGACCCCCTACTAGCTGAGATGAGGGCTGTCCGTAGGAATTTTCAGGGCACGATCTTCACCCTTGACGTCAATACCTACGAGCGAATGCAATTCCTATTGAGCCAACCCGGTGAATGACAAGGCTCCCAAGATCCACGGAGCCTGGGAGGGTCACCTCTTCCGAAGCAGCAGGACATGGGTCTTCTTGCGATGCCCCGAACCAAAACCTCTTTGGAAAGCCGAGTTGAAGCTCGCGTGGTCAAATGTCCAACTTGTCTCAAGGCTCAATCCGCTATTGTTGGCTGCCACGGTGTACTCGCGTCCCATGTCGTGAAGCTCTCCGTGTACCACCGCATCTCCCACTACCACAGCAAAGAACCCACCCGGGATCAGCACCCGTTGACATTCGCCTAGTATTTCTTGCATCTCGTCCATGTAGACCGACACGGGCTCCTTCTTGTCGTTGTGTCGATACCTTGAACCGATCTCAGCCTGTTGCACCGAACGGATGTCCGAGCCCAGCCAGAACATGCGCAACTTGTTGTAGAGATAGTAGTCATGCGCGCTGGCGTATGGTGGACTTGTGATCGCGAAGCCGATGCACTCGTCGTCGAGGGGTATCTTCCGCGCGTCCGCCTCATACACACAGGCCTCGCAGGGACTTGCGTCTGCATAGAGGGTGAGCCTCGAAACGCAATCTCTCAGTTTCATAGCGAACTTGTTGAGTACTTGACCTGGGTTCAGTTCGTTAGTCTTCGCGCACCAACGCGTCTCGCTTTCTTGGTTTGATACTGCGACGACAATCGCAGAGAACGCCGTCTGAGCCACGGTAACAAGCAGATCGTCATCCAAGGCGCTTATTAGCCTTTTGCAGTACTGCAACTCGTAGAGACACTGTTGAGTGAACCATTTGTCGCGATTCAGAAAGACAGGCAGTTCTTCCCTTGCGATTTCCCTTTCCAGAAGCGTAGGCATTGTCGAAACACACAGCGCCATCTGAGCCGCGTCGTCGGCTATTCTTCCAATTCGCCGCAACCCGCTAGGATGGATAACCGATGTCTTTGCCCGACTGATCAAAGTCGCGATCGGATTGATATCAATGCCGATCGCAGGGTGTCCCAGCAGCGTGGCCTCAACGAGTGATGTGCCTGATCCGCACATTGGATCAAGAACAACCGAAGACGCAGGGGCAAACGACTCGATCAGGATTCGTGGAATATGTGGAATGAACTTCGCTGGATACGGATGCATCCCATGGGTCAATGAGTTCTTGTCTTGGCATCGGTTGAGGTCCGCCAAGAACTCCTGGATGCGAACGATAGCAGACGCCGTTGGCTGACGTGTCGTCACGGTTTGCGAAGTACCACGATGTACGAATGCCCTATGTTGAGGTAGAAGTTGCTAGAGGGATAGCCCATGCAGACGAGCGGTCGGAACTTGGTTTGATCATAGATTCGCAGGTCCCACAAGTCGAAGCCTACTCTCTGGGCACGTTCTATGAGGTCCCCGTGGAAGTTAACATAGGGGACTCCTCGTTTCAGCGCCCTGAAGTCCTTGACCACCCAAGCTGCATACCCGCGAGACTTCAGAGCGCCGAGAGTGCCTGCAAGGACTTCCTCCAAGGCACCTAGGAAATCCTCATAGTCCAGATTGCCTAGATCACGATCATCGTTCGAATATGGAAGCGGGTTGGGCATTTCCTTGATGCGCGAGTGCTCTCGCCATTTGTAGGCGAAGGCCTGCTTGGACTGTTGAAGCAGTGGACCGTAAGGCGGACTGGTTAGTACGAAATCGATAGTGTCGGGTTCCACGTAGGTCAGAAGGTTCCTCGCGTCGGCCTCAATGACGGATTGCTTATCACCGCCGTTTCGATTTGAGAGATCGTTCTTGGCCGCAGTTATGAAATCCGGGTTGATGTCGAGTCCCACGCCGAGCCGACCAAGAGCGGCACACGCATCCAGGGTGGTTCCGATGCCAACGAAGGGGTCCAAGACTCGTCCGCCTGTCTTGGTATAGATGCCGATTTGGTGCAGGGCCAGAGCCTCAGGGAAGCAGGCACCATGATGTTTCTGTTTCGGTGAACGGGTATCGGGGTACTGCTCAACGCTCTTGCTTGCCTGTGCCCACTCTTTCCCAGTGAGGTCATTTAGATCCTTCGGGCGACGATCCTCTCGCTTCGGGAAACACTCCCGACAGAGTCGTCTCTCAAGGCGTACTGTTCCCTCGGGAGCGTCTGTGGCTCGCGCGCAGACCGCGCATTCATAGGCAATTACTTTGCTTCGCTCAACCAGTCGTTTTTCCATGCCGTCATCTTAGACCCTGCGTGCGACATTTACCAGACCTGAATCAAGCCTCTACAGGGCAGTGGGCCCGAATCGGCCTTGAAGACCGTGGGCGGACCCCTGCTCAGCTGTGAAACGGGTAACGACAACCCCCTGGTTGGCACGCTCGAAGAGCAAGTAGTCCCCTCGGCTGAGTCGTTCGAGTACCGCGCGGTCTCTGAACGTGAATCTCAACTCTTCGTTAGGCCGCGGATGACCCGGTGCAGGGACGTAGAGAATTGCTCGGGCATCGCTAACAGTGATGACATCCTCCCCATCCACGAACGTCAGTGGCATGTGTCGCTCGTATTGAGTTCCGGCAAGAGTGCCGCTCTGCAGAGTCAGCGGCTCGAAGAATGAACGAAACCGGATGGGCACGATCATCTGGCCCGGGGAACTCGTTAGACTAACGTCGTTCTGTGAAAGCTCCTTCCAGAATCCAACGACTCCGGAAACGGGGAGGCCATCTTCGTGAGCCTCCAGCTCGCCCACTACCGGGTCAGTCATAGAACGGTCGGAGTCAGCGCTGTCATCTGGCGCGCCACTGGGCAGCGTTGGTGCTCCCAGCAGATTCTTCACTGAAGAACCGAAAAGATCACGGCCCGAACCCTGCCCTGCATTGCCGTCGCGGCGTGACCTCTCGGACTTCACACCATAGTTTCCTGCAATGAGCGCCGCGAGGAGGGCATCGTCCAGCACCCTGCAACTATCACCGATGTTCGCCAAGTGATGGATGAACCCTTGGACGGAGGTCACGAATAGACCATCGTCTTCCGAAGCGCCGTCACATTCGACCAATACCGAAGCTTCATAGTTGGAATAGAGTCCACCCCGCGTCAAATTACTAGACCCGACGATGACGGCTTGACAGGCCTCTTCCTCGAACAGATAGATCTTCGGATGAAACGTGCGTGAGCCCGGGTCGTGGAAGACGTGGACTTCGTCAAACAAGCTAACGGCCAGTTGTAGACCTTCGACGGACGCACCGCCTTCGTCGACGCCCAAGAAACAACTTGCGTAACCACCTGCACGGCGATACTCGCTTAGCGGCTCCGAAATACGTCGGAGTCCAGAGGCCTTAGCCCACGCAACCACTGCCGTGAAACTCGAATACCGCCCCGACAGTAGCAGGTCACACAGAACCGACCCCGCCTGCTCTCCAGCGACGAACGGTTGGGAAAGAAACGTTACCTGCATTCGGGCCTCCCCGTGGCTGAGTTTGCTCAGCCACTACTTTGACAGAGCCAAGGTAAAAGCAGAACTGCCATGACCAATACGCTGGGTATTCGAGACAGAGCGGAACCAAATGTCAGTGTCGAGGATTAAGCTGTATCGACAGGGTTAATCCGGAGGGGTTGAGAGGAGTTCGGACATGGCCGTATACATCACGCACCGTCATATGGAAGGCGGGAGCAGACACGAGCACATCGCGAGCGTGCAGTGGAGGAGCATGGTAGATAGCTCCACGGGAACGAGCAGTCGAGCGGACATGGTTGACTGGATCAAGAACAAGGGCGGGAAGGCGTATGTCCAAGGCAATTGGCAGAATGTTGACGTTGGAGTTGTGGATGCGACGCCGCCCTACCTTCGCACCTACGCGAATGGAATTTGGACAGATAATCTCCTGGCATTGCCTGAGTTCTGAGTCGACCGTATCACTGGCACCGCCAAGAAGAGAGAGTGGATGAACAGGGAGACTGTTTCGCCACGAATCACGCCCCGCATCGTGTGGTCACTAGTCTCGAGCAATTCCGGGCTCGCTCGGTAGATGGGGCGATGAGTCAGGACATCGATCCGAAATGAGATTAGCAGGGTCGATACCCAGCGCACCTGCCAGCCGAACAATGGTTCTGATGGTTGCATTGCGACGGCCAGCCTCACAGCTGCTTATATAGGTCCTGTCCAATCCTGCGAGATTCGCCAATTGCTCTTGTGATAGCTCACGCGCCAAACGAGCCCGGCGAAGGCGGATTCCGAATTCAACGCAAGGATCTGAAGCTGGATTCTCCATGCCTCAAGTGAATGCGTATGTTGACTATCAGTCCACGGACTATACGTCACGCCCATCTCTCTAGTAGGATTAACTATGGGTTGATTCATAGTCGACATATTCCACATTTGGAAAATGCGACGTCCCTCCATCTTGTTCCGAGGACCAAGAAGGAGCGCATTGCGCTGAAGGCAGGCTGGGGGACGGCTATCGCTTCCCCAATTCGAAATAGGGGAGGCAACGTGTCAACATTTCGTCCGGGCGGCATTCTCTCAGGTCAGACATTCAAATTGGATCAATCAGAATTCACGTACAAGAATGCGTATGGCAAGTGGGCGAACGTGCCACGTTTGGCGATCCAGACCGCGACGGTCACCCCTCTGAAGGGGGGCAAGGCTAACCTGCTGATCGTCGGTTCGGGTACTACGCTTGCTACGATCGAACTTCCGGCGCATTGGGCGAAGAAGACACAGAAGTGGCTCCTGAAGGAACTTGGCAAGTAAGCTGCCGTTACATTTCCTTGGTCGTGAATGTTGTTCTCTTGTGAGAGAGGGAACGCGAACGGCTATTTCGCCCCGAATTACGCCCCGAATCAGGCGGGTATGCGCGAGCCCCACTAGATACACCTGGGTCTTGAACTGGTACTTTTACCAGCGCGAATAGGTCCAGCTGCCTACGGGCAGATACGGACAGAAACGCTAGAGGCGGGACTCGAAAACCGTTTAGCGCGCGAGCGTTACGGGGGTTCGAATCCCCCCCTCTCCGCCATTTAGCTGGGCATATGCGATCCCGGGTCTCGAGAGAGGCGCCGGGATCGTGTTCTATCGGGGCAAAGTGCAAACAAGACTCGCATGGTCAGGATGCTGTTGTAGGTTTTGGACCTTCGCGGACAAGACAACGCAACGAGTCTGCCCCTAGCGACTGTGCTTCTAGAGGGACGTCAATGGTCCGCGCTTGAAGTCCGCCATATCCGGAAGAACTGCATCGGCTTTCGGACACGGTGGGTATGCGGGACGTTTCTCAAGCGCGTTCTCGCCCGAGGGATTGAACCTTTCGACGGTCTCCGACCCCCTCCATGGTGCTCGGTGGTTGACCGCCATGTAGGCGTAGTTGTGCTCGACTGCCTTGTTCATCTCCTCAATCGTCAGCACGTGCACGTGGTCGCCGCACCTCAAGCACTCGTAGAACCAGTCTTTGTCGTCGTGGGCAAGGACCCATGCGTGTCCTGCGTTCTCGATCACGTCGTGGTAGCGCACGATCTCTCTGGTCGTTTCGTCGAAGTCTTCTGCTGTGCTCATGTATAATCCTCCGCCTTTCGATTGGGCGGTGCGGCACAAGACTGCAGAGGGTTGGCCCAGAAAGGGGCGAATCATCTGGTCCGCGCTTTAGCTGCACTTGTACCGCGCCCGCGAGCTGTAGCTCAAATCGGCGCACTCTCTGTCGTTCCATCGTGCAGCGCAAGACTAACGCAACGGTCTGACACGAAGGCAGTCTCGGGTGGCAGCGCATCTGCTGATTGCTGCAACCACCGGAGGGTCTGTACCAACAGAAAGGATCTCCAATCAGGGCATCGACTGCAAACGAAACCGCAAACGAGCCACGCGCGACTGCGCGAGAGGGGGCACGATCTGACGTAATGGGCTTGGGCCGTAAACAGTGTCTGACGTGGCAAACGCGGCTGAGCGTAACACGAGGCGACGTCACTGCTCGCACTCGAAGACCGTAGCGCGAGCGTTACGGGGGTTCGAATCCCCCCTCTCCGCTATTGTCATGTCTCACGACATCGTGGACAGATGTGTCAGGACAACGTGGACACTTCTGATCTTCCGATGGGCTGATAGTTTCGAGTCGGATCGAGGGTGAGGTGCCTTAGCACCTCACCCTCTTCCGTTATGACTCGGATATCGAGATCGGCCACGAGCTTCTCGTCGAGAGGGCGATTGACAAGAGATCGGCGGTAAAAAGGGTGGAAGGCACCTGTCGAGCGGCGTGATCGTGGCGACGGAACCGATCAGCCTTGCGGCGAGTCACACTGCGGACTACTCTTTCCATATGGAGGAAACGCGCAGCGTCATCGTTGTGGGGGCCGGACTCTCGGGTCTGACTGCCGCCGCCCTTCTGGCACGTCGTGGTCTTGCCGTAACGGTGATCGAGGGCGGCGACAGGCCGGGTGGTTCCTGCTCTGCGTTCAGGCGCAATGGTGTGACGTACGATCTCGGCGCTGCAATGTTGTTCGGTTTTGGGGAGCGCGGCTTCAACCCTCACCGCTGGCTCATGACGGAGATCGACGAGCCTATCGAGATGTATCGGCATGAGGCGCTCTACCGTCTTCGGTATGGCGACAAGGGCGTCATCTTCTGGCCTGACATGGATCGGTTCCTCGACGAGTTGTGCGCCCTTTTCCCCAACTCGCGCGACGAGCTCAGGCGTTTCTACGCCGAGATCACCCGCCTCTACGACAACGTCATTGCAAAGGTCCCGGTCTTCGAGGCGCCGACGGAGCTCCCCGCCGAGGAGTCGAGACGGCGGTTCATGGCCGATCCCATGTCGCAGTTGCGCGCCATCAGCCTGATGTTCCGCAGCGCGGAATCGCTCATGCGCCCGTATGTGCGCAACGCTGAGGTTCGGCAGTTCTTCAACAAGCTCACCTCGACGTACTGCTACACCACGATGAAAGAGACGCCCGCGATTCTGGTCGCCACCATGTTCGTGGACAACCACGTCGGCGGGTCCTACTATCCGGCATCCTCACCGATGGCTCTCGTGGCACGCATGGAGAAGGCGATCGAGAAGAACGGCGGGGTCATGCGCTATCGGGATCGCGTCGTCGGACTGGAACCGCCGACCACGTCCGGGGGAGGAGCGCCCGGAGTTAGGCTTGCCTCGGGGGAGCTTCTGGAGGCCGATGTGGTCGTGTTCGCCGGTGCCGTCAAGGAACTCGCCGCCGATCTGGACACGGCGGGTATCCTCCCGCAGCGCTGGAAGTCGAAGATCCTCGGCATGGAGGACTCTTGGCCGAGCTTCGTCGTCCACGGGACGGTTGAGCGCTCAGCATTGCCGGAAAGCGCGATGCCCCTCGAGATGTTCATTGACAACACCGAGTCCATAGACGAAAGCGACGTCACGCTCTATCTCTCCGGGCTTGAGGATCCAAGCCTCGCCCCAAGCGATCTGTGCACGTTCTTCCTGATCGGCCCGAGCCTGAAGACATGGCCCAGACCTTCGGACCCGGGATATCAATCGGCTGCCTACCGCGAAGCAAAGCGCCTGGAAGCCGACCGCATGTTCGGGCTGATCGAGAACCGGATTCCGGGCTTCACGGCGGCGGTGCGGACCCGCATCGAGGGCAGCCCGACCACGATCGAGCGCTACCTCCAGAAGCCGAGAGGTTCGGTTGCGGGCCCGAAGCAACGCATGGGCCAGCATCTCCTGCTCCGTCCACGCGCCCGCACACCGCTTGCCGGCCTCTACCTCGCAGGTGAAGGCACCGTGATGGGCACGGGAACTCCGGCAGTCACCGTGTCGGGCATCTCGGCGGCCAATGCGGTCCTGCGCGATCTCGGTCTTCCCGACTACCAGTCTGGGATTGCCGAGCCGAGCGCAGTGCGGATCATCCCGAGGGGGCAGCCGGGTAACCTGCCTTCAACGGCGCTGGGGGTTGCGGCGAGTGCCTGCCAGTGGTGTGAACACGCTCCCTGCCGATCGGCGTGTCCAGCAGGTTTCGACATCCCCGGTGTGATGCGGCGCGTGGAAGCCGGTAACTGGCGTGGCGCGCGGGATGCGATCGCGCGCACGGCCGATGCCGCCGGACCGGTAGCCGATCTCGGGGAGTGCTGCCGCGCTTGTGTGGCGCGCGAGGGGCAGGGCGCCGAAGACAGTCGCCCGCCATGTGAAGCGGTTTGCACGCGCAGGAGCTTTGCGGAAGAGCCCGTGGCCATTCTCAAGATCCTGCTCGAACTTGCAGCGGAAGACTAGGCGTCTGGGGTCGACCAACGACAGATTGGCTGCGATTTGCCTACGTGCTCGACTGTCGAACTTGCTCTCATGGCCTTCGTCGCATTCTTGAGCGGCTCGCTTCCCTTCTCCGTCTGGCTCGGAAGGCTGATCGCGAGGAGAGACGTGCGTCAGTTCGGCGATGGCAACCCGGGAGCGATGAACGTCTTGCGCATGGGCAACCCGACCGTGGGCATCGTGGTACTGCTTCTCGATGTGACGAAAGGCGTCCTTCCCGTCGTCTTCGCCAGGCAGGCGCTCGGCTACGGAGGCTGGATGCTGGCGCTGATCGCAGTGCTCCCCGTCGCGGGACATGCGTTTTCGCCGTTCCTCAGGTTCAGGGGCGGCAAGGCACTTGCGGTCACGCTGGGCACGTGGATCGGACTGACCTACTGGAGGATTCCGCTGATCGCAGTGGTCGTGGTAGTGGTGGCCACATGGTTGATCCGACGCGACGCTTGGGCAGTGGTGGTGGCACTCGCGGCCATGGCGCTGGGCATCGTGTTCTGGCTGCCCGATTGGTCGCTCGGACTGGTCTTGCTGTCCCAAGCCGCGATCATACTCTGGAAGCATCGTGCCGAACTTGTGCGGCGACCGGAGTTGCGACAGAGCGGAACGCAGCCGAGATGACCGACGAGATCCTGCGCTATCTGACCAGCGATTGCATCAAGGGCTTCATCGTGTTCCAGGCCGCCGTCTTGCTGATTGTGTTGAGCAACAGCTACGTACTGCGGCGCGTTGGGAGGCACAGTCCTGTCGCCGAGAAGCCGCACGTCTCCCTGCTCGTGCCCTGCCGAAACGAGGAGGCCAACATCCGGGCCTGCGTGCGATCGCTGCTCGCGCAGACCTACTCGCACATGGAGCTGATCGTCCTCGACGACCAGTCGAACGACGACACCCGCACGATTCTGGAGGAGGAGCAGGCGCGAGATCCGCGGCTGCTGGTTCTCTCCGGGGCAGCGCTGCCATCCAGCTGGACGGGCAAGAACTGGGCCTGTCATCAGCTCTCGATCGCCGCTCGCGGCGACATCCTCTTTTTCGCCGACGCCGATACGGTCTTCGTGGCCCCGGATGCCGTTGAGAAGATCGTCTCTACGTTTGAGGGGGAGAGGGCGGATCTGTTGTCCGGTCTTCCTCGGCAGGTGATGCGAACGTTCGGCGAGAAAGTGCTCGTGCCGATGTTCTACTGGGCGTTCTTCTCATTCACGCCGCTGGTTGCCGGTCTCGTGTCGCGCAGGGCCGCTGTGGCGCGTGTCGTTGGCCAGATCATGGTCTTTCGGCGAGACGCCTATCTTGCGGTAGGAGGGCACGCCGCCATCCGGCACAGCATCGTTGACGATATCGACCTAGCGAAACGCGTGCGAAAGGCGGGACTCGTCTGTCGCGTGATGGACGCCACAGCCATCGTCAGTTGCCGCATGTATCGGAGCGGTAGGGAAGCCTGCGATGGATTCAGTAAGAACCTCTTCGCGGCCTTTGGATATGCAGTGCTTCCCTACGCCTTTGTCTGGCTGTGGCTGGGCTTCGTGTTCTGCGAGCCCGTGGTGATGCTGGCTTTGCACATGGCTCATCCTGATCGCGTGCCGGTTCGGCCGATGCTGCTGGTGACTACCGTCGTGCTGGCGCTGGTCCACTGGATCTTCACCCATATTCGTCTGCACTTGCCGGTGTGGCCGGCTTGCCTTTGCCCGCTCACGATGGTCGCCTACGAACTGGTAGCCCTTCGTTCTCTCGTGGATGGTCTCGGCGGCAAGACAACCTGGAGAGGTAGGAGCATCTCCAAGCCGCCTGTCAGACTGATCTAGCAAGGCTCCCCCGGACCGCGGGATCCGGAATAGGCGGTCCGGTGGCTGTTCTTCCGGTTCTCTCGTACATCCCTCGCGGTATACAAGAACACTCCCCTCAGGGGACGCGGCAGTCGTGAGCCGACGCTAGCATGAACGTACCGGGATTTGGCGTGGGCTTCTTTGCTCTCGGCGCAAATACTGTTCACAGACTCGGGGGCCTGCAATGGAACGCTTTTTTCCTTTCGTTTTGGATCTACTGGCGATTGTCATCATGACGTTCGCCCTGTATTTCCCCAGGCATCGCCGCAAGGACATGGTGGTCTCCTACCTTGGCGCCAACATAGGCGTTGCGGCGGTAGCCGCGATTCTTTCGTCGTCCACGGTCGCCGTCGGCTTGGGACTCGGTCTGTTCGGTATTCTGTCGATCATCCGGCTTCGATCGGACGAGTTGAACCAGCCGGAGGTAGCCTACTATTTCGCGTCACTTGCACTCGGTCTGCTCGCCGGAGTTTCGGTCACTCCGCTCTGGCTGAGTCCCGTGTTGACGGGAGCCATACTCCTGGCGCTCTTCATCGGCGATCATCCGCGGTTGTTCGCCCGTCACCGGAACCAGATCATCACGCTTGACGCCGCTTTCACCAACGAAGCGGCGCTGATCCGACATCTGGAGGAACTTCTCGGCGCCACGGTGCACGTCGCCATCGTGCGGAAACTGAACCTGGTGAACGAGACAACGGTGGCCGAAGTGCACTATGAGTTGCCTAGGCAGGTAGACGAGTATGTCGCAGAGCAGCACGGTATCCGAGCGACTGAAGGCAGGTCATGACCTCGCACTCGCTGACGGAGAGCATCTGGGAACTGGACGCCGTCGACCTGTCGGCACTTGACCGTGCGGCCGCTCTCCAGACTCGCAAGGACCGAAAGTACATCGTGCCCTCCAGCGTGCTCGAGGAGGCGATCAGAGAGATGGGCCACGAGATCAGTGCTTTGACGATTGATGGCAAGCGCATGTTCCGTTACGAATCCGCCTACTTCGACACGCCGGATCTCCACTCGTATCTCGCAGCGGCATACGGCCGTCCCAGCCGTTTCAAGGTGCGCACCCGAACGTATATGGACAGCGGGAAGTGTCTCCTTGAGGTCAAAGCTCGTGAGCGCACGGACTTGACCGTCAAACATCGGTGCCCGTATCCGTTGGAGGATCGTTCCCGTCTTACGGCTGAGGGACGCCTCTTCATTGAACAGTTCAATCCCGTGGCCATGATCAGCCGAGATCTCCGGCACACCCTCACCGTGCGGTATCTCCGCACTACGTTGTTCGAAGCTGCCTCGGCAAGTCGCGTGACCGTCGATACAGAGATCGAAGCAATCACGCACGACGGCAGGCATCTTAGGCTGCCGAGTCTGGTGATCGTTGAGACGAAGACCTGCGGTGCACCGAGCAGGTTTGACCGCAGGCTGTGGTCGGCGCACTGCCGACCAGTGAAGGTCAGCAAGTACTGCACGACACTTGCGGCTATCGATCCCTCTCTCCCCGCGAACAAGTGGAGCCGGGTGTTGCGCTCACACTTTGACTCGCTGGGAGATGACGAGGCCTGCCGTGAGCGGGTGTCGGCACGCTCGTTGACTGCATGAACGGAGGAATACGAGAATGAGACTGCGACGGCTTCTATCGCTTCTGATCGGCATCCTGATGGTGCTTGCGCTTGCCGGGTGCGGCTCGCAGGCTAGTCAATCGGCCTCCTCGGCTGCCGAGGCAACGGCGACCGTGAGCGCCGAGAATGCCGCGACTCATGACGACCCGGCCGACTACACGTGGAACGAAGCGAGCGTTGTCGATATCGTCCTCAAGGGCACCTCGATCTCAACGAATGCCGCAGGCGCGGCCGTCAATGGCAGCACAGTAACACTGACCGCCGCCGGGACCTACCGGTTCACCGGTTCACTTTCCGACGGACAGATCGTCGTTGACACGAAGGACAACGCGGTCGTTCGCCTGATCCTGAACGGCGTCGAAATCACGAATGCGGACGGTCCCGCCATCCTGGTCTCCAAGGCCGAGAAGGTCGTTGTTGCCTTGGCCAAGGGAACCATGAACCGCCTTGCCGATAGCGCGTCATACAAGACCACCACCGCCAACTCGGATGAGCCCAACGCGACGCTCTACAGCACGTCGAATCTGACGATCTTCGGCGACGGGTCGCTGACGGTCGATGCCAACTACAATGACGGCATAGCCAGCAAGGACGGGCTCATCATCGCCAGCGGCACGATCACGGTCGATGCGGTTGACGACGGTATCCGCGGCAAAGACTACCTCGTCGTCAAGGACGGGAATCTCAGCGTCACTGCCGGCGGTGACGGCCTCAAAGCCGACAATGCCGAGGACGCGACCAAGGGGTATGTCTCGGTAGCCGCCGGCAGTATCACCGTCAAGGCAGGAACTGACGCGATCGACGCCGAGACGGACGCGATCGTCAGTGGCGGAAAGCTCACGCTCAATTCCGGCGGCGGGAGTGGCGCCAAGCTCGGCCAGGATGTCTCGGCCAAGGGCATCAAGGGAACCGTCAGCGTCGCGATCAGCGGCGGAACGATCGGAATCGACTCGGCCGATGACGCCATTCACTCCAACAACGCTGTCGTTATCGGTGGCGGTACGGTTACGATCGCTACGGGGGACGACGCCGTCCACGCGGATTCCGCGCTGCAGATCGACAACGGTGTAGTCAACGTCACACGCTCCTACGAGGGCCTCGAGAGCGCGAACATCACCATTAACGGCGGGGAGATCCACATTGTCGCGACGGATGACGGCATCAACGTCGCGGGAGGCAACGACGGTTCCGGGACGGCGATGACCGGCGGCGCTCCCGGAAACGACCGCTTCGCCCAACGCGGTGCAGCTGGTGCTGGCGCCGGTACCGGTGGTGCCGGCGGCGGCGAAGCGGTCGGCAACTACTACCTCACCATCAACGGCGGCACGATCACCATCGACGCAGAGGGTGACGGGCTGGACTCTAACGGCTCTATCACCATGACCGGCGGCGTCGTAGTCGTGCACGGTCCAACCCGGGGCGGCAACGGCGCCCTCGATGCGAACGGCACATTCAACATGACGGGCGGCACGCTGGTCGCTGCGTGCTCCGACGCTGGGATGGCCGAGAGTATCACTCAGCCGTCATCACAAGCGGCGGTCTACCTGAAGACGAGCATCAAAGCCGAGACCCTGATACACCTCGAGACGGCTGACGGGAAAGATGTGCTGACGTTTCTCCCCACCAAGAACGTTGCAGTCTTAGTCTTCTCTTCACCGGATCTCGTGTCGGGCACGGCGTACAACGTGTACCTCGGTGGCAACGCCAGCGGAGCGAGCCTCGCGGGCCTGTATCAGAGCGACGCATACACTCCGGGCACCAAGACGCTGTCCGTCACAGCGAAGACGCCGTAGCCTCGCCGCCGACACCCCTCAGGCCGCTTCGAGGGAAGGGTGTGCGTCAGGATCGACAAGAGGTTCAGCAGCATCAACCAGGGCCCCGGACGTATTCACAAAGTCTGAGGGATCAATCACAATGACCAAATGAAACCGCTGTCATCAGACGATGAAACGCGCAACACCATTCATTCTGGAAGTCAGGAACCCAGTCAGACTACTAGAACGGTTACCACTGTCCAAGACCTCGTGGGGGTCGCCGGATTCTCCCTGTATCTGACATGGCTGTTCCTCATTCTCGTCAATACACTGCTGATGAACTCCGGCATTCCCAGAGACTCGGCGGTCGGTGTGATCGCCTTCTTCTTCGCGGGAGAAGTCGTGGCGAGCGGCTTTGCGTGGGCGCTGTCCAAGCGTCTGATGTCGGTGTCGGGGATCAGGATCGTAGTCGTCGTTGCGGCAGTTCTCACGCCGATGTGCGGCGTCAGTATGTTTCTATGGAGCGCCGACGAGACCCTCTTGAGAGGTATATGGTTTCTTGCGGGGTTCGGAGCCGTATGTCTCCTTTGTCTTTGGGGGATCTTCCTCTCGCAGCTGAACCACAGGCGGGCTGTCACCTATCCGGCAGTAGCCATGTTTGCCGAGGTCTTCCTCCTGCTAGTCGTGCTGCATTTCTTCAAGGTAGAGACCCTCAAAGTGACGATGATTGTGCTTCCGTTGCTTTCGAGCGCTCTGTTCGCGAGATGGATCTATCGTTCGAACCTGGAATACATAGTCTCCTGCTACTGCATCACAAGACCCCCTGCATGGAAGTCGTTGCTGCATTCTTCGTCGGCAATGGTCGCCAACGGGTTTCTACTCGGATTCGTCATATTCGCCATCTCCGTTACAGCTCTGCCCTCAGTCAGCGTGATCGTACTGGTTGCCATGCTCGCAGCGGCGCTGTTCAAGATATATGACGCGTCACACCAGGAATGGTTTGAAGTCAGCGAATTGATCAAGGAAATAGCGCCGACCGCTGCGATAGGGCTTCTGCTGCTTCCGATTGTTGATCAACAGTATCGGGTGATTCTTCTCGCTATCATGATTCTGGTCGCCACTCTGAACGAAATCGTATGCTGGTCGGCCGTTGCCCAGTACATGCATGTCTATCAATTGGTCCCGTTTGCAAATATGGCATTTGGACGAATTGGTGACATAGTTGGACTTGCATTGGGGTACTTCTGCGCATACACCGTTCTCGGCACGTCCTTTGAAGGCGCTATCAGGTTGCCGATTCTGCTAGATATTGCTGTGATAGCGCTGATCTTCATGCAGGCGTTCTTCTTCAGAAACAGCTACACACCATTTACCGAGCACCCCGTTATGGATCACGATTTCCCAAGTCCAAAGAATGATTCGCAGCATGCTGGATATTGGAAGATGAAGTGCGTCGGCTTCGCGAACTACTATCAGTTGAGCCGACGTCAACAAGAAGTCTTGGTCTGGCTGGCGAAAGGGCACTCAAGGGCGTCTATCGAAAAGACGATGTTCATCTCAGGTCACACGGTCAAGGCTCACATCTACAGCATCTATCGCAAGACCGACGTGCACACGAGGCAGGAACTCATAGATGCGATAGAGAAGTTCCAGCTCGATGATGAAGAGGAATAGGGGACCTCGGACGTATTCACAAAGTCTGGGGGATGAATCACAATGACCGAATGAAACCGTTGTCATCAGACGATGAAACGCGCAACGTCATTCTCCCTGGGAGTCAAGAACCCAGCCAGAACACCGGAACCATCGCCACAGTCGAAGACCTCGTGGGGGTCGCCGGATTCTCCCTGTATCTGACATGGCTGTTCCTCATTCTCGTCAATACACTGCTGATGAACTCCGGCATTCCCAGAGACTCGGCGGTCGGTGTGATCGCCTTCTTCTTCGCGGGAGAAGTCGTGGCGAGCGGCTTTGCGTGGGCGCTGTCCAAGCGTCTGATGTCGGTGTCGGGGATCAGGATCGTAGTCGTCGTTGCGGCAGTTCTCACGCCGATGTGCGGCGTCAGTATGTTTCTATGGAGCGCCGACGAGACCCTCTTGAGAGGTATATGGTTTCTTGCGGGGTTCGGAGCCGTATGTCTCCTTTGTCTTTGGGGGATCTTCCTCTCGCAGCTGAACCACAGGCGGGCTGTCACCTATCCGGCAGTAGCCATGTTTGCCGAGGTCTTCCTCCTGCTAGTCGTGCTGTACTTCTTCAAAATTGAGACCCTCAAAGTGACGATGATTGTGCTTCCTTTGCTTTCGAGCGCTCTGTTCGCAAGATGGATCTATCGTTCGAACTTGGAATACATTGTCTCCTATTACTACTTCACAAGACCTCCTGCTTGGAAGTCGTTGCTGCATTCTTCGTCAGCAATGGTCGCCAACGGGTTCCTTCTTGGATTCGTCATATTCGCCATCTCTGTTACAGCTCTACCTTCAGTCAGCGTAATCGTGCTAGGAGCCATGCTCGCGGCGGCGTTGTTCAAGATCTATGACGCTTCACACCAGGAATGGTTTGAAGTCAGCGAATTGATCAAGGAAATAGCGCCGACCGCTGCGATAGGGCTTCTGCTGCTTCCGATTGTTGATCAACAGTACCGGGTGATTCTTCTCGCTATCATGATTCTGGTTGCTACTGTGAACGAAATAATATGCTGGTCGGCCGTCGCCCAGTACATGCATGTCTATCAATTGGCTCCGTTTGCAAATATGGCATTTGGACGAATTGGTGACATAGTAGGACTTGCATTTGGATACTTCTGCGCATACACCGTTCTCGGCACGTCCTTTGAAGGCGCTATCAGGTTACCGATTCTGCTAGATATTGCCGTGATAATACTGATATTCATGCAGGCGTTCTTCTTCAGAAACAGCTACACACCGTTCACCGAGCATCCCGTTATGGATCACGATTTCCCGAGCCCAAAGAATGATTCGCAGCATGCTGGCTATTGGAAGATGAAGTGCGTCGGCTTCGCGAACTACTACCAGTTGAGCCAGCGCCAACAAGAGGTCTTGATCTGGTTGGCGAAAGGACACTCAAGGGCGTCTATCGAAAAGACGATGTTCATCTCAGGTCACACGGTCAAGGCTCACATTTACGGCATCTATCGCAAGACCGACGTGCACTCGAGGCAGGAACTCATAGATGCGATAGAGAAGTTCCAACTCGATGATGAACAAGAGTACGACGTAGAAGCTTGGTAGCCTAGCTGCGACATAGGTGACAGTTCGCCGTAAGGGAGCGAATGGACGTTTTCGTCCGGCAGCCTGAGTCTGGTCAGCACCGTGGGGAGGTGCCAGCTCAACGTAGGGCACTCTCCAATCCAGTGTGGGCGGCCATCGACTGTCGCTGACAACGGAACCCGCGGGGGAACGTCGACTATGGTAGCCCCGATGACCTCGCGCACTCTAGCCAACCTAGTCAGTTGGTGCTTACGTTAGGCTTATAGAACGTAAGGAGTACCCGAAATGGGGCTAGGCCGATTGGGCTAATGGCTGTTTTGTCCGTTTCTTCGCCCCATTCTCGTGAACGTTTGGCTGCTGCGCCTGATGCGCATGCCTCATCGCGCGCCGTACCGTTCCCACTGCAACCACTTCGACCAGTTTGAGCATCCGCGAAGGTACGCGAGTTCGTTCTAGAGAAACGCAGGACGAAGGCGGGAAAGGGATGTGTACGACGGATGTGGGATGGCCGAGTCGCGTTGGATGAGTGAGCCAGCAAAGAAGAGAATCGTGTAAGCGAAAGGAGTTGAGAATGGGCAATCTTAATCTACCGGTTTCGTGGCAAGAAGACGGCTATACGGTAACTAGGACGACCCACTGGTCGGCACCTGGGTGCCACGCAGGTTGCGGCATCCTGTGCTATGTCAACAACGAGAATGGCGTACTGGAGAAGGTCGAGGGCGACAAGGAGAATCCGTTCAACCAGGGGCGCCTCTGCCCAAGGTGTGTAGTCCTCCCCGATATCGTGAACAGCCCCGATCGCCTGCTCTACCCGATGAAGCGCGACCCTTCCCAGCGCGGTAACCCCGATGCGTGGGAGCGGGTCACTTGGGACGAGGCACTGGATCTCATCTACGACGAGATGACCAGGCTTTCAAACGAATATGGCGCCCACACCCTCCAGACCTTCTGCGGAACCGGTCGCGATATCCTGTGGCAGGTTCAGCGTCTGGCCTATGCCATGGGCACGCCGCACGTCGAAAGCTATTCGTCCGGCCTGGCTTGCTGGATGCCGCGTCTGGTCTCCTACAACGTCAGCACCGGCGCCTATATGATGCCCGACTGCTCGGAGATGCATGAAGACCGCTACGATAACCCCGAGTTCAAGATCCCCGAGGTCATGGTCGTTTGGGGCTGCAACCCCGTGGCCTCGAACTCAGACGGATTCTTCGGCGACTGGATTGTCGAGGTCTTGCGCAGGGGCACCAAGCTCATCGTCATCGACCCGCGCCTGACATGGATGGCCGCTCGCGCGGACATCTGGATTCAGCCTCGTCCGGCAGTCGATTCGGCCATCGCCATGGCGATGCTCAAGGTCATCATCGAGGAGGACCTGTACGACCATGAGTTCGTCGATTTGTGGACGTATGGTTTCGAAGCGCTCGTCGAGCGCTGCGCGGAATACGACTTCGACGACCTCTGCGAGAAGGCTTGGGTGCCGGCAGATAAGGTCCGCGAGGCCGCCAGAGTCTTCGCAGCCGGCCGCTACTCGTCAGTTCAGCTGGGTCTCTCCTTGGACATGCAGCGAAACGGCATAGGCGCCGTGCGCTCCATCATCTCCATGCTCACAATCTGCGGCGACATCGACCAGCCGGGCGGACAGGTCTTCGCAGGGGCTCCCTTTGACTTCCACTACTTCAGCTGGGGCTACAAAGAGCTGCCCGAGGATGTTCAGAAGATGGTCGTTGGATACGATGAGTACCCGTTCATCAGAATGGGCATGGTGCTCGACCAGCCTGACCTTGCGGTCGTTCAAGCCGAGACCGAGGAGCCTTATGGCTTCACGGGCGCCATCATGATGGGCACCAACCCTCTGGCCTGCATGAGTAACGCGGACTTGAACCGTGTGTACCCTGTGCTTCAGAAGCTGAAGTTCATTGCGGTGGCGGACTACAGGCTCACCCCCACCATCCAGATGCTCGCAGACGTTGCTCTTCCGTGCGCCATGAGCGTCGAAAAGTTGGGTATGATCGCCAAGCGCACCGGCGCGTTCGCCATATCTCCCATCGCCGGTATGACTCCAATAGGCGAGCCGAAGAGCGATGCCGAGATCGTATGGCGTCTGGGCAAGCGCTTCAACGAGAAGATGTTCGATTTCGACAGCGTCGAGGAGATATTCGACTTCCTCGTTCAGAAATCCGGTCTGACGTGGGCTGAGATTCGCAAGCAGCACTGGGCGTACGCCGGACAGCCCTACCAGCGTTACGAAAAAGGACTGTTGCGCGAAGATGGCCAGCCGGGCTTCAACACTCGAACCGGGCGTATCGAGCTCTACTCGTCCTTGGCCGAGGATATCGGAGACAACGCGCTGCCATACTACGACGAGCCCTACTACAGCCCCTACACCACTCCGGAGCTGTACAAGGAGTACCCGGTCATAACCATGACCGGCACGCGCAACATTTACTACTTCCACTCTGAGCATCGTGATGTCGCGAAGCTACGCGAGATGCAGCCCGACCCGCTGGTCGAGATGAACGACGAATGGGGCAAGGAGCAGGGCTTCCGCGACGGAGACTGGGTGTGGGTGGAGAACAAGATCGGCCGTATCAAGCATCGTGCGAAGCTGACCCCCATCGTCCTGTCGGGCATGGCAAACGTCAACAGCGGTTGGTGGTTCCCCGAGATGGATCCGCACGAGGATCCGATGTACGGCGTCTGGGACGTGAACCCGAACCTGCTCAGTGAGCTCGGTCAGCAAGGGCCGACCGGTTTTGGCGCCGACGTCAAAGCTCTGCTCTGCAAGATCTACAAGTGCGAAGAGGGGGAGTTTTAGATGTCACGCAACGGAATCCTGATCGATTATGAATGGTGCTCCAACTGCCACACCTGCGAGGTGTCTTGCAAGGAGGAGCACAGCATCCCCGAGGGCAAGTGGGGGATCAAGGTCTTCGAGGTCGGTCCTTGGAAGATAGACGACGAGAAATGGCAGCTCAAGTACGTGCCGATTCCCACCGACCTTTGTGATCTTTGCGAGGATCGGACCTCCAAGGGCAAACTGCCCTCCTGCGTGCACAACTGCTACACCGGTGTCATGGAATACGGCACCGTGGAGGAACTCTCCAAGAAGCTCGAGAAGAAGCCGTCACAGGTTCTCTTCGCTCTCTGAAAGGCTCGGCAGCTTCTCGTTTTGCCCGAAGCGAGAAGCTGCCGTAGACCCAACAAGAACTTCTCAACTAAGGAGATGTGAGCAAGTGACAGAACAGGTACAGCAAAAAGGGATTCACTTTGCTATGTGGATCTTTGCTGGCTGCTGCTGCCTCGGCGCCTCTGGCATGGCGCTCGTCAGTAGCATTAAGGGCATCTACATGCTTCCAGGGTCGCAACACATGGGGATCACTGCCACTCAATGGTCGCTCTGGGTAGTGGCCCTCGGTCTCACGCAGATAGTCAGCTTCCCCGTGTGGGGACAGCTCATGAAGAAGCACTTGAGACTATCACTCACCGTGGCGGCAATCCTCGAGATCGCTGCTATTCTGCTGTTCACGGTCGTGCACAGCGTCGCAGGAGTTATCGTCATCGGTATCCTTCTCGGTATCGCGATACCCATGACGTTCCTCTTGTCAATACCGGCGCTCATCACGAACTGGTTTGCTCCAAAACAACGCGGCAGGTTCCTCGGAATTGCCATGGCATTCTCGGGAGTCGGTACCTTCGTATGGGCACCCCTGTTCACGAGCTTCTTGAAGACCTACGGCTACAACACCACGTACTACATCAACGCACTCATCTTCGCGGTGCTCGTTCTTCCGTGGTGCTTCGTCATGAAGTTCAGCCCCTCCGAGATTGGTTTGAAGCCGTTTGGCTACGATCCAAACTACAGCCCCAAAACGCGCAGTGAATATGGCATGAATGCGGTAAGCGCGATGAAGACGCCGGCATTCATCCTGATGTTCTTGGTCATCGGTCTCACCGCAATCGGCATGGGGTTCATGAGCATTTTGCCAGCCATGTCGAAAGAGATGTTCAAGGGCACGGCTATGGCCACTAGCGCTGCAGCAATCGGCGCGTGGATGATCTCCATGGCAGCCATCGGCAACATGGTTGGGAAGGTATTCTTCGGCTTCCTTGGTTCGCTGTTGGGTCTCAGGAAGACCATGTATTTCTTCTTCTTCTTGTTCATCATGTCGTTCGTGACTTGGCTTTGGCTTCCGGGCAGCGTCATCCCCATGTACGTTGGTGGATTCCTGCTCGGCACCCACAACGGGATTACCGGAGTCGGCAACCCAGAGATCACTCGCGAACTCTTCGGCGGGATGGCTTACGAGAAGATCTACTCACGCCTGTCGATTGCGAGTGCGATTGTTGGCGGGTTCTCGACGACAATCATCACCGCTCTTGCGGCGAAGCTTGGAAGCTACACCCAGGCCATGTACGGAGGCATCGTTCTCGTTCTGATTCTCGCCTTCTTGGCAACTCTCGCTATGCGCCACATGGGCAAGCTGGAGTGGGATAGCGTGCCAGAGGAAGATGCCGCTGTTCCCGCAGCTCGGGCGTAACGGTTCTAACACGGCAGCCTCTTCGCACCTCTCCGCGTCGGGCGGTGGAGAGGTGTGAGGGGGCACCGAAGTTTCAGCTGCCGAATCATCAAAGTCAGTGGCGAAAGCCGAAGACGAGGATGCATCTTCAAGAATGGCATTGGGATGGAAAGAATAGCCGGTCGTGTTGTCGCACGGGGGCCAACTCCCGATCTGAGGATGAGGGCTGCTGCAGCGCTTGAGAGCCGACCTATCACCTGATGTTCTCTGCAACTGCCCTGGCTTCGACGGGCGCGCAATACCACTCACTTCACAACACAACGAGAGTGCCGAGAGTGCAGGTAGATTAATGTGATTAATGCTGCGATGCGACGTCAAAGGATGCACTACGGTTGGTGGATAGCCGGCGGAGGGTTTCTTACTCAGATCATCTTAGTCATCGCACTGCAAGCTCTTCCTATCAATCTCAGTGTGGTAATTCCGGCTTTGCAGATCACTACCGGTCAAGCCGGAATGATCGTGTCGGTCTATGGACTCTTCTACGCCGGTACATCCTTCGTGTGGGGTTCTCTGGCCGACAAGGTCGGTCCGCGTCTGACAGTGACTATCGCTAGCGCAGTCGCCTCACTGGGACTGATCTTGTTCGGCGCCGTGGCAAATAGCCTGACTACTGCGATGTTGTGCTATGCAGTTGCCGGTTTCGGTGTAGCCGGTATCTACACGGCTACCATGCCTAAGCTCATTGGTGCCTGGTTCGTCGCGAGCAAGCGTGGCAAAGCCATGACCGTTGTTACCGTTGGCGGCTCTATTGCCGGTATGTCAATCGGTATTGTGATTCCGCTAATGACCGGAAGGTACGGATGGCGTACTTGCTTCTTGATTCTCGGTTGTGTTGCCCTAGCGTTCTCACTATGTCTCTATGCGATAGTCAGAAACAAACCATCAGACAAAGGCCTTCTTCGGGTGGGGGCTACTGATGAAGACCGTGTAATAGAAGAAGCGAAAGTTGCTAAAGGAAAGAGCGATAAAAGAAACAAGTATGTCGTAGTAATGAAGCAAATGATTACTTGGAAACTGATCATCGCTTTCGACCTGTATCAACTTGCATTCATGATAGATACCACGTTCACTGCCCTGACGGTAGTCAGGGGCGGATTCACTGCTCTCGAAGGTGGTATTGCGGTCACCGTAGGCTCCATCGCAACCACCATCGGCATGTTCTTCTGGGGGCCATTGTGTGACAGGATGGAAAGAAAGAACGCTATGGCCCTGGCATGTCTGTGGTGGGCGGTATTTGCGCTCGTGTATCCTTTTGTCTGGGCAACGCATTCATTGCCGGCAATCCTTGCCATTGTGTTCGTCATGAACCTTGGCCAAGGCACCATGCCGGTTGTGCTGAGTCTGTTCTCAGACTACTACCCTCAAGACATCAGGGGGACAGCCAACGGGTTCATATCAAGCGTGGGGTTGTTTGGACGCTTCTTGGGCCCAGTGATCGCAGGCCTGCTAGTTGATGCCACCGGCGTGTTCTCTTCAGTCTATGTGTTTGAAGGAGTGGCTATTGCCCTCGCCGCGGTTGCCGCGTTCGCACTTCCAAACTTGAGGAAAACGAACATGCCGAGGGAGTGTCCGCCAACAGACGAAGCCATATTCCCCATGGACTGAACAATACGGAGATGCATCACTTCTGGACTGCGGTGAAGGGACGAGATGGATGAGCCAGGACATTGGCAGTGACCTTGTGAAAGACGCCCTTCGAACTGCCGAGGCTGCTGCAACTGGATTGACGATCGATTCGGCCGGCTGTGCGCAATCCGCCACTCCCGCCGCGGAGACCGTCACGTATCCGAAGGGTTTCACTGCCGAGGACTACGCGAACTCCCCCGTGATACTCAAGCCAATCACGACGTTCGCCGAAGAGAAGACGTATGACATCGTTGTGGTGGGAGCCGGGACCTCCGGCATGCCGGCGGTCCTGACCGCGCTGGAGGAAGGCGCGAAGGTTGCCTGCCTTCAGAGGGAGTCCGTGGCGGGTGCGCAAGGCAACGCTGGCGCGGGGCTCATTCTGGAAGAGAGCACGGAGCTGGGAATCCTGAGGTGGATCCAAGGATACCGGGAGGCGTGTTCATATCGGTGCAACCTTGGCTTGGCGGAGTTCTGGGCACGGCACTCGGGTGAGACCTTGGCTTGGATGGACTTGCAGAGCGCGGCTGCGGGGTATCCTCCGGTCAAGGGGAGCACGGTTCTCGCAAAGAAAGAAACCGCGGACGGCAGCTATGTGACAACGGCCATGCACACCTGGGGAACCAAGCCGGAGAGCGTCTGGCACCTTGTTCTTGCGATGGCGGAATACGCCAAGAAACTGGGCGCTGAGATGTTCTACAGCACTCCGGCAGTGCAACTGGTCAAGACAGGCGACAGAGTCAGCGCCGTCATCGGCAAGAACGCGAGCGGCGCCTACATCAAGTTCAACGCGAAGAAGGCCGTGATTCTGGCCACCGGTGACTACCAGAACAACAAGAGCCTGGTCGAGCGCTACTCACCCGATCTCGCATTGTTCGCACCCAAGCAGTTCAACAAGACGGGAGACGGCATCCTGTTGGCGGCCGGGGTCGGTGGGGGAATTGTCCCCGTCCCCCACACCAAGCAGATGCACGACATGGATGCGGCCCCGATGACGATGACGTCTCTTCCCTTCATGGCGGTGAACCAAGACGGCGTGCGCTTCATGAATGAAGAGATCCCGATGATCAACTGGAACCTCCCGCTTCGCTATGGGCCGGGCGAGGACAAGGGAAGGTTCTGCCGCATCTTTGACAATGACTACACCAAGACCGCCGTCGGGTGGGGCCCTCCGCCAACGAGCATCGCGGCCATGCAGAACTACATCCCGGGTGCTGTTGCCAGCCCCGTCGGCGTGAAACCCAAACTCATCGACACGCATGTGGCCAACACCCTCGACGAACTGGCAACGAAACTCAAGATCCCCGCGGAAGCTCTCAAGGCCAGCGTGCAGCGCTACAACGAACTCTGTGAGACCGGATTCGACGAGGACTTCGGCAAGCAGAAGAAGTACTTGGTCCCCATCAAGACGCCTCCGTTCTGGGGCATCCGTCAGTGGGTGAGGATCACCGCGACGTGCGGCGGCACTGTTGTCGACAAGAACTACCAAGTGGTCGATATTGCCACCAAGAAGGCCATCCCCGGTCTGTACTCTGTCGGCTGGGGTGCCGGAGATCTCACCGGAGGGATTGACTGGCCCCTCTATCAGGGCGGGATGTCTATTGGCTCATGCCAGACATCGGGCCGATATGCCACGATCCATGCGATGAAGGGGAATTTCACCCCCGCAAAGCCCGCAAAGTGGAGTGACGTGAAGGCCTCCTACGGCAAGTAACTGACTTGAAGGACACTTGGCCGACCAGCGCCTGTGGGGAGGTCTGGAACCCTCAGTTAACATGTCTGCGTTCGTCACCTCCACCTGTCCGGCCGCAGGAAATGGCATACTGCATCACATGATCAGCAGTCGGTCCAGGATCCGTGGAGGCGGCATGAAGAAGAAGCTCCGTTTTCGGAGTATCGCACTCATCATCGTGGCGGTGCTGATCGTGGCCGGAGTGGGATACACGGCCATATCCAGCTATCTTGATAGCAGGCCAAAACTTCAGTACACGTTCAATACAGCTCCGGTCAAAGATCTGGTCTCCTACCCGGATTCGAAGTTCGCAGTGATCAGCGACCTCCACTACTACGACGACTCCCTTGGCACAACGGGATCAGCCTTCGAGGAGGTTCTCGGCTCGGACAGGAAGCTTCTTAGGGAGACGGCCTCTCTTCTGAGTCTCGCAATCGACGACATCCTCACGAAAGACGTCGAGTTCGTGCTCATAACGGGTGACCTGACCAAGGATGGCGAGCTCGTTAACCACACGGCGGTTTCTTGGCAGCTTTCTCGGCTCACCGAGAAGGGCATAGCCGTCTACGTGGTACCGGGCAATCACGACATCAACAATCCGGATGCCTTCAAATTCGAAGGCGATAAGAGCATCTCGGTGGCGAGTGTATCGCGCGGGGAATTCGCAGAGATCTACAAGGACTATGGCTATGGAGATGCGCTGTACAAGGACCCGAGTTCGCTTAGCTACGTTGCGGAGCCGGTTGAAGGATTGTGGCTGCTGGCGATTGACGCAACGCGGTCGAATGAGAACAAGCCGGGCGAAGAGCCGGTTGTCGGCGGGAAGCTCACGCAGGCGCAGGAGAAGTGGATAGAGGATGTCCTCGGCAAGGCGCAGGCGAGCGGCAAGACAGTCGTGTGCATGATGCATCACGGGGTCGTTGAGCACTGGAAGGGCCAGGGCAAGCTCCATCCGGATTATCTGGTGGAGGATTACCCCTATGTCGGCAAGCTGCTCGCGTCGTATGGTGTGCGACTTGTGTTCACCGGGCACTACCACGCCCAAGACATCGCGCGAGCCGACTATGGCGACAGCGGTTTCATCTATGATGTCGAAACGGGCTCGTTGGCGACGGCGCCTTGCCCTGTCAGGTACTGCGCCATCAGCAAAGGCACGGTTGAGATCGTATCGACGGACATGGTTGCTCGCCTCAAGCCCGGGACCGACTTCACCGCCGAGGCCGCGGCCTTTGTTCGCAAGACCATCATGACGGAGGCAGTGAGCGTGCTTCGGGGGTATCGTGTTTCGGAGGCGGACTCGAGCTACATCGCCGACTACGTTGCGTCCGCGTTCATGGCTCACTACAACGGCGACGAGAAGACCGAAGCCATGCCGGCGTTCGACTCGGGCAAGCTCAGTTTGTGGGGTAAGATCATCTACTCTCAGGAGCGCTACGTCATTGAAGGGCTGTGGCACGATCTGTCTCCGGCAGACAACACTGTGACCTTGAGCTTGGGTGCACGGTAGAAGCCGCAGGCTTAAGGCGTGTCAGTGCAAGCAATACCCATTTCTCGGAGAAGAGGCTTCCTGCAGTGATACGCACCAAGTCCGCACTTGACCCAAAGCGACCGGATGACGGCTATCGGATCCTGATTGAACCCGAGTGGCCTCGCGGCCTGCCGAAAGGCAAGGCGGGAGGGGCCGACTGGATGAAATCGCTCTATCCGAGCCGCAATCTCCAAGGCTGGATGCAGCGCAATCCTCGGAAGCCGGAAGGCTTTCGGGAAAGGTACCTTCTTGAGCTTGCGCACAACGAATCGGCGGTGGCGAAGGTCCGCAAACTCCACAGAGAGTATGGCGACGTGACGATTCTAAGGGTCCCGGTCGAGGGGCTCTGGGACATCCATGAGACCCTTGCACAATACCTTCGTGCAGCTTGCGACTAATCATGGCCGATTCACACCAGAACGATCCGCTCCATGGCATCACTCTTGAGATCATGCTTACGAAGCTGGTCAACAAATATGGCTGGGACGGCTTGGCAAAACGCATCCGGATCAACTGCCTGAAGAGCGACCCGACTATCGGCTCCGTGTTGAACTTCCTGCGCAAGACCCCTTGGGCTCGCAAGAAGGTCGAGGAGTTGTACCTGAACTCGAGGTTCTGGACGCGGGATTGACCTCCAGTGGTGCGTCCGGCACTACTTGAGTTCGAAGACGACCGTCACACTTGCGGTCACATTGAGCTGACCAGGCTCTATCGGCACAGTGGCCCCAGCCAAGTCTGCGCTGGCGCTCTTGGTGTAGATGGGCACTGAAACGCCGGACTCGCTCACGCTGATGGTCTCGCCCAGGCTCTTACCAACGGCTTTTGCCATCGCATCGGCGCGTTTGCGGGCATCGGCAATGGCCAGAGTGAGCGCCTCGTTGCGAACGTTCGAGTCATCGGCGAGCGTGAAACTCGGACCGCCGATCTCATTGGCGCCAGCCTTGTTCGCCGCAGTGATCACGGTGCCTACGGTCTTGATGTCGCGGATCTTGGCGCGCACCTGCACGCTCGCCTGATACCCGGTGATCGTGATGTTTCCACCGAGGCTCGTCTGCAGCGGATAGACGCTCACGTTCACGGTTTGGATGTCTTGAGCGGAGACGCCTGCACCTTTCACGGCTGAGGCGATCTTCTCGGCGTTGGCCGAGGCCTGGCTGAGTGCCGTGGCGGCATCGTCCGCACGCACGCTGACGCCGAAATACATCTCGGCCATGTCCGGCGCGGCTACTGTTTTGCCGGCGCCGGCCGCAGTAACCGTGTTGAGCGGCACTGTGCCCCCCGAGGTGATCACCTTGGTGGTGCAGCCCATCAGTAGCGCAGCCGCGGCAACCATTGCGAACCCGCCTGTCACAACACGCGATATCTTCATAGCCGATCCCTTCGTTGGTGTATTCGAGTTGTCGCTGGCGCCGAGGAACAAATTGACTGCTTCTCGCATTACTCAGTGCATTCCACATTTACGGCGACTTAGAAGGTAAGACGACAGAAACAGGCGAAGAGTTCAGGTACAATACCCTCTCGCCTGCGCTGGTTGTGGCACCGCGAATGTCTATGGGCCGCTATAGCGAATGAGACGTGCGCCAAGGGAAGGGTAAGATATGGATGTTCAAGAGTTCTGGTCTGCATGGTGGTGGCCGGCAGCCACTGCGCTGCTCGGCTTTGTGTTCTCGGCACTTGTGTTCTCGCAGTGGCTGCGCCGACGCAGGGCACATCAGCTTTCTTGGTCGATCGGTTTGCTGATGTACGCGGTCGCTGCGATCATGGAAGCGAGCTCGGAACTGAGCGGGCACTGGGATCCGAGCGTCTACCGCATCTACATCGTACTGGCGGCATCGCTCGTCGGATTCCTTGGGCTGGGCACGTATCAGCTGATGGCCAAGAAGCCCACCGGCCCGCGCATCTACCTCGGTCTGCTCCTGGCATGTTTCGCCATATTCCTGATCGGTGCCCAGACGGCGGAGCTCGACTACTCGAAGCTCGTTCCGGGCATCACGGTGGGCGGTCAGGCCCTCGGCGCATCCATGTCGTTTCCGCGCGTGATGTCACTGCCGTTCAACATCTTCGGATCGCTCTTCCTTCTTGGTGGCGCGGTCGTGTCCGTGTGGCGATTCGCCCGAACGCGGCGGTTCGCCAACCGCATGTGGGCAAACGTACTCATCGCCATCGGAACCATCGTGATGGCAGGCGCCGGTGGGGCGGCACGAGCGGGAGCGACGGCGGGGCTGTATCCCGGCGAGATGCTTGCCTCGGCGATCCTGCTCGCGGGATTCCTGCTTGCCGGAACGCTGGAACGGGGCGCCGGAAACGCGCCTGCCGACGGCGCGTCGGCCCCCTGATCCGGCGCGACTATCGGCGCGGTGGTCTCGGCTGCGACGGCCGCAGTCGGAACGCCGACCAGGTCTCATCGATGCCGACAAGTCCCAGTGGGCGCATGTCCAGTTTCTCGGCGATCTCCCAGATCGAATCGCGATTCATGTCGAGACCGGCGCCCTTCGAGCCCTTGCGGTAGAAGACCCAGAGCGCGGCACCGGGCGCGAGCCCGGTGACCGCGGGCGGCATCTCGGCCTCCAGTTCGGCGCGTGTGCTCACGAAGAGGAAGACGAGCTGAGCCGAGGTTGGCTCGGCGAATGTGGCCCCAAGAGGGAGGCCCAGAGACTCTACGACGCCCGGAACCCGGTTCAGGACGGCGATGGTGGTATCGGGTCTGATGCCGCCTTTCTCGGCGACGGTCTTCTCGGTCATGAGGCCCTCTCTTCTGTCCAAGAACTCATGGACAAGAAGATACCCAGTGGGCGCGGCCAGTGTCTGAGTTGTTGCGTCAAAGGTCATCGACAACCTTTCGCTGCGGTTACCTCCCGTTGACGGAACCTCGTTTCTGCACTTCAGGGGCGTAATCGGTGCTACCTTCAGGGAGTCGTCTACTCTCGTTGAAGGGACTGAACTTACCAAACGCATGGTTGCACAGGTCGCGTCTTTCGGGCGAAAAGCCCTCTCATCACTCAAGAGGCGGAATTTCCGCCTCTATTTCATCGGACAGGGAATCTCTCAGACCGGCGGTTGGATGCAGGTCATCGCACAGTCCTGGCTCGTGCTGCATCTCACCGGTTCGGCGATGGCGCTTGGACTACTCTCTGCACTCCAGTTCGCACCGACGCTCCTTCTCGGTCCGTACGCGGGCGTGCTCGCCGATCGCTTCCCCAAACGCCGCCTGCTCTACATCACCCAAACGGCCGCCGCCGTCCTTGCCGTCGCGCTCGGCACGGCTGTGGCGACCGACACCGTGCAGGTCTGGATGGTGTTCGCCATGGCGGGCTGTCACGGCATGGTGAACGCGCTGGACTACCCCACGAGGCAGGCGTTTCTGTACGAACTTGCCGGTCCAAGGGAGCTGGTAAGCGCTGTAGGGCTCACCGGAACCGCCGCCAATCTGGCGCGTGTCGCCGGCCCGGCGATCGCCGGCGTCCTGATTGCGAGCGCGGGACTCGCAGTCTGCTTCTTCCTTAATGCGATGTCGTTCGTGGCCGTGCTCGTCTGCCTTGCGCTCATGCGGTCATCGGAGTTTCACAGAGCTGAGGCAACACACGCCGAGACCGAAAAGGGCGTCAGGCGCGGTTTCGCGTACGCGGCTCGAGTGCCCGTCGTGCGTGCGGCGTTGGTGATCACGGCGATCGTGGGCGTGTTCACGTATGAGTTCAGCGTGACGCTGCCTTCTTTCGTGAAGTTCTCGCTTGACGCAAGCGCGCTCGGGCTTGCGTACCTGATGGCCGCCATGGGAGTGGGCGCCGCTGTTGGCGGGCTCATCACCGCGGGGCGTCGAGGCGACGGCTTGGGACGACTCTCCGTTGCGTCCTTGCTCTTTGGAGTCAGCACCGCGTTGGTGGGACTGGCGCCAAACCTCGTGACTGCAACGGTGCTCATGTTCTTCGTAGGCATCTTTGCCGCGCGATTCACGGGCCTGTCGAACGGAATTCTCCAGATGTTGAGCGCCGCCTCGATGCGCAACCGGGTCATGGCCCTTTGGAGCACCGCGTTTGTGGGTTCGGCCTTTCTCGGCGGACCGCTGCTGGGCTGGCTCGCCCAGGCGGCCGGCCCCCGATGGTCGCTGGGCGCCGGAGCGATCGGCGGGCTGGTGGCGGCCGCCATTGGTTGGCATGCGGTGCGTCGCGGCTCTGCCGTTCAACCGGCTGAGCTTACCCGGGCAAGCGCTGCCAAAGAGAGCGCGGCGTAGGTCGCGCTCGGCTGATCCAGACGCGGGGTTGCCGAGAGTGCCCTTCGCAGGATGTGGTGGTGGGTGCCGATGGGTATCTACCAAGACATGGATACAGACATCGCAACTCAGGTAGTGCTTTCCCCGTACGATTCGTCCATGATCACGGATCAGTTGATCATTGCCGCCCGACCGCACGCCCGGCACGCCGGCAACCTGCGGAGTCTGGGGGTCAACCTGGTTCTGAGCACGACGTGGTTCAGCCCGCCCAGAGATCTCATGCTGCCGCCTTCCAAGTTCATTCGCTTGCCGATGATCGACTTTCCTTTGTTTCCGATCCCCATCGCGTTGCTGAGAGAGGGAGTGGAAGCCGCCCTGCCCGTGCTTGATGCGGGAGGACGAGTCCTCGTCCATTGTCGGGCCGGACGCCATCGAAGCGTCGCTATGGCCTGCTGCATCCTAATTGCGACGGGAATGTCCGCCGATGACGCGATGGCTCTCGTAGTCGCCCGGCGGCCGATCGCCGATCCGCATGCCCGGCACATCGAGCCGCGCATCCGCGCGTTCGAGCGGGATTGGCACAGCGGTTAAAGAGACGCGCCGGGTACCGAGAGCAACCCGGCGTCCGTACGAAGGAGGCACGTGTGCGCATCAAGGTCATAGCAAATCCCGGGGCTGGTCAGCCGCAACCTATCTTGAGCGTGCTCAACGACACACTCGGTGCCGCAGGAATCGACTGGGACGTCGCTATCACTCACGGTCCGGGCGATGGATATGCAGCCGTCCGTAAGGCCGCCGAGGAGGGTTACGATCTCATCGGCGCCTACGGTGGCGACGGCACGATTTCTGAAGTGGCATTCGCGCTGGCGCTTGGCGGGCCGCCGATGGCTATCTTTCCCGGGGGGACAGGCAACGCGCTGGCCGAGGACCTAGGCATTCCGAAGACTCTGGCTGAAGCCGCAACGCTTGTTGCGGGCGGCGCATATGACCTCCGTGCCGTGGATATGGGCCGTGTCGGCGACAGCAGGTTCATCCTGCGAGTGACGATGGGTTTCGAGGCCTCGATCGTCGAGGCCGCCACACGGGAACTCAAGGATCGCTACGGGTGGCTGGCATACGTGTTCGCGGGCTTGCAGATGCTCTCGAATCCGCCGAGAGCCAGCTACGTGATTGACGTTGATGGCGAGACAATCAAAGCCGAGGGGCTCGCGTGCATCATTGCCAACTCTGCGACCACGGGTGTCTTAGGTATGAGGATCGCCGATGACGTTGATGTCTCGGACGGGCTCTTGGATGTCATTGTGGTGGAGAGCGCCGATATGTTGTCGACGGCGGGCAACGCGTTGGACGCTGTGTCCGGTCAGCAGTTGAGAGGCATGACCCGGTGGCGCGGCGAGCGGATTCGCGTCAAGTCGCGTCCCAAGCAATCGGTTCTTGCCGATGGGGAAGACGCAGGATCAACCCCCGTCGAGGTTTCAGTAACCCCCGGCGCCATACGGGTCGTCGTTCCGAAGGAAGCGTCTGCGGCATTCGAGTAGTGCAGCGGAGTCTGGAACGGTTCACGCTTGGGAATCTTCCTCGAAATAGAGAGCCCCGTCGGTCGCCACTCAGCGAAGCAGGGGGGTCGGCCTCGGGGTTCTTCGGTTCTATAGGAATCAGTCTGACAAGGGAGTGACAGCATGGGCATCTTCACTTGGATCGTCGTTGGCCTCATCGCGGGTGTCATAGCGAAGCTGGTAATGGGAGACAGCCTTGGATGGATCATGACCATCATCCTAGGGATTGTCGGCGCGTTTGTCGGCGGATGGGTTTCCGGTCTCTTTGGAGGCCCGGGGGTCACTGGTTTTGACCTCGTATCCATTTTGGTCGCGGCGCTTGGAGCCGTCATCGTGCTGTTCGTCTACGGGTTGGTCGCAAGGCGTCGCTAGATAGGATGGCCATCATGCTGGGCGGTTCGCTCCTTCGCCTGTTGCGTGTGGTGGTGCTCGTAGTCTTCATCTACAGCCTTCTGATGAATCGCCGCTCCGAATAGCCTGAGCAGAAGATATCCAGCCCCGGTGGCCGAGCAGGCACCGGGGCTGGGTCGTTCTCGGCGAGGGGCTCAAACATAGCTAGCTGCCCTCGAAACGAGCGTTGTCATCCGTGACACCGTCGTATATGATCAGCGAACTCGAAGGGGAGTAGCCGGTCCGCGATCTCTGCGGGCGACGCGTTTCGTCAGTACGGGTCGATAGACCCCGGACGCGTCCATCAACGGCGAGACCTTCGGCATGCATTCTGTTGCCGGAGGAAGGACCCCTGTCGCCTCCACACCAGGCAACCGATGAAGGAGGCGTTCTCATGCAGTGCCCCAAGTGCGGCATCGAGATGGACGAAGTCCGCAAGCTCGACGTCGTGATTGACGTGTGCGGTCGTTGCGGCGGTACATGGCTTGACCGTGGAGAGCTCGACAAGTTGCGCGCTTCGACGAGCGAGGTTCAACAGGATCGGTACAGGTCTGCCGAGTCCGGTCATGGGCATTCGGATGATCGCGGTTACTCCCATGACGACGGGAAGAAGCAGCAGAAGAAGAGCGGATTTGACCTTCTCGACCTCTTTGGCTAGGTGCGCGGACGTGCAGCGCATGTACTCTGTGCAGAGGTGTTTCGCAGTCAATCTATGGAAGGAACATTAGTTGTCGGACATTCTCGCATCCTTTTCAAGCCCGACGGCTTGGGTCGCGGTTCTTACCCTTTCGCTGTTGGAGATTGTGCTGGGTATCGACAATCTGGTTTTCATCGCGATTCTTTCTGAACGGCTTGAAGGGGCCAAGCGCAAGGCCGCCCGACAGCTTGGTCTTGCCGCGGCTCTCGTTACCCGGCTTGCGCTTCTGTTCTCGCTCTCATGGATTGCGCGGCTGACGAAGCCGCTGTTCGAGATCGCGTGGATTCCGGGTTTGGCCGAGCCGTTGGAGGTGACGGGCAGGACACTTGTTCTGCTCGGCGGCGGGCTGTTTCTGATGTACAAGGCTGTCAGTGAGATCTACCACAAGGTCGAGCTCAAAGACGAAGGTGTGCGCAAGTCCCCGATGACGAGGTCGTTGGGGCTGGTGGTTCTGAACATCGCTCTAATGGACGTGATCTTCTCGCTGGATTCGGTCATCACGGCTGTGGGCATGGTGAACGACATTCCTATCATGGTCGCGGGTATTATCATCGCGATGATCGTCATGATCGCATTCGCCGATCCAGTGGCGAACTTCATCTGCGACCATGCCGCGATCAAGATACTTGCGCTCGCATTTCTTCTGATGGTCGGGATGCTGCTCACTGCGGAAGGCCTGCATTTCTCGATACCGAAAGGATTCGTCTACTTCGCGATGTTCTTCTCGCTCGGCGTGCAGGCGATTCAGATGCGCTATGACGCCAACCTGACGCGTGCCCGCGCATGTACGACTGGCGTGTCCGGTACTCGAGTGGATAAAGAGTAGACAACGCCGAGTGGGCGCTCGTCACGTGGAGCCCGACGAGGAGAACGGCGGGCCAAAGCCCTTCTTGGCCGGGGTTCGTATCGCCGAATAGGAAGTGCGGCACCCGCTCCTCGATTGCCCACGGGCGTAGTGTGGTCCCGCGGAGCGGTGAACCCCCGGGACCGTGGCCGACTCCTGGCGAGAGGCGTCGACACAAGAGAGAGTACCATACCGGGCGAAATGACCCCGCAGTCGTCGGGTGAAGTCTCGGGCAAGGCGTTCGGACGCCTTATCCCTGCAGTTGCAGGTCGTCCGCCAGGGCGATACCGCTGTCATCGCGTTGGCGCTTTCATCAACGAGATGAAAGACAAGCCGAGCGGCGCAACCGGGCGGGCGACTAACGGCATCCTACGGACGATGATCGGTGACTCTTCCGCCGTGTAGCGGATTCCTCTGCAATCAGAAATCGAGCCATATTGGAGAGACCCCAATATGGGTATCCATCCCCAATGCGCGCAGTCGTCGTTATGTGCGGCAGGTTTGCTAGGAGCGACTACACGAGGAGGAACTCGAGATGGCAAAGGAAGTCAGTCGCAGGAAGTTTATCGGTGTGACGGCCGGTACTGGACTTGCAGTCGGTGCTGGCATGGTCGTGCCATGGGCGTTTGACGTATCCCCTGGGTTGGCGTTCGTGCAGAGTCTCGACACGTCGAAGCTGCCCTACCGCATCACTCAGGCTCAGCGGGAAGCGGCTGCCGAGCGTGCGAAGGCCATGAGAAAGTCCGTGGAACTGCTGCAGCCAAAGAATTCGAATCCGGGAGTCTTGGCGGCCGAAATAACAACTCCTCAGGGACCCGGCGGCATTCCGGACTACTTCGGCACGACGCCAAACTGGGCTTATAGTCCGCTCGTTCGCAAGTTTGTCGACAGACTGCCGGGAGTGGGCGCGGCAAACGCGAATCTTCTTGGCAACTACATCGGGGTGGCGCATCCGGATACGGTGACGTATCAGGGTTGTGATTACTACGAGATCGAACTCCGAGAGTATCAGCAGAAGCTGCACTCGGATCTGCCGCCAACGCGTCTGCGCGGCTATGTGCAGGTGAACAATGGTACCGATGCTGGTGGAGCCAACACCGTCACACCGGACCCCATTGGTTACCTTGGTCCGTTCATCCAAGCAACCAAGGACCGGCCGGTTCGCATCAAGTTCACAAACAAGTTGCCGGTCCGCACGAATCCCGATGCAGCGGTACGCAGCGAAGGTGATCTCTTCATTCCGGTTGATGTAAGTGTGATGGGTGCAGGTATGGGACCCGACGGCATGGAGGGCTACACCCAGAACCGCGCCGAGCTTCACCTACACGGTGGCGTCACACCTTGGATCAGTGACGGAACGCCGCATCAATGGATCACACCGGCGGGCGAAGACACGTCGCTCCCTCGAGGGGCGAGTGCAAGAAATGTCCCCGACATGTCGGATCCCGGGGATGGATCGGTGACGCTCTATTACACCAACCAGCAGAACGCGCGTTTGATGTGGATCCACGACCATTCCTACGGTATCACCCGCCTGAACGTCTACGCCGGCGAGGTCATGGCGTATCTGCTCACAGACGCCATTGAGCAGGCGCTTATCACGGCCGGCACGATTCCTTCGGATCAGATCCCACTTGTGATCCAGGACAAGACATTTGTGGATGCGACTACCATCCCATTGACCGACCCGACTTGGAACTGGGGTACTACCGCACCTGTTCCACACACGGGCGATCTGTGGATGCCGCACGTTTACGTTCCGGCCCAGAACCCCGCCGATCCGGGAGGTATGAACGCCACCGGCCGTTGGCACTACGGGCCATGGTTCTGGCCGCCAGCGACGAATGTCAATTTCCCACCGATCCCGAATCCGTACTGGGACCCGCTCGGCACCACCCCATGGGAGAACCCGACCATGCCTGCGACTCCCAATCCCTCTATGGGCATGGAAGCCTTCCACGACACACCACTCATCAACGGCGTGCCGTATCCGGTGCTGAATGTGAATCCCAAGGCGTACCGGTTCCGCATCCTGAATGGGGCATCCGACAGGTTCTTCAACCTTCAGATGTACGTGGCGGATCCTGCGGTCACCAGCATAGATGGCCGAGCCAACACTGAAGTGAAGATGGTTCCGGCCCTGGCAACAGCGGGCTTTCCGGAGTTGTGGCCTACAGACGGGCGCGAAGGTGGCGTGCCGGATCCGGCAACAGCCGGCCCGGAGTGGATCCAAATCGGAACCGAGAGCGGTTTCTTGCCGACCCCGGCGATCGTTCCCCAGCAGCCAATCAGTTGGAACCTCGACCAGACGACGTTCAATTTCGGAAACATACAGAACCATAGCCTGATGCTCGCTCCGGCAGAGCGTGCCGATGTCATCGTGGACTTCTCCGCATACGCGGGCAGGACACTCATCCTCTACAACGATGCCCCGACGGCATTCCCTGCCCTCGACCCTCGCACCGACTACTACACCGGTGCGCCTGACATGACATCGACAGGAGGCACGACAACACCGCAGGCCGGATTCGGTCCAAACACGCGTACGGTCATGCAGATCAATGTCGCGGCCGTAGCTCCGGCTCCTGCCTACAATCGCGCCCCACTGATGGCTGCTTTCGCGACGACTGGCACACAGGATGGCGTCTTTAAGGCCGGACAGCATCCCATCATCGTTCCGGATGCGCGCTATAACTCGGCATACAACGGTAATTTTGTAGCGGATCCGTACGTTCGGATTTCCCAGACGACCATGAGCATCACTCCCCTTGATGGAAGCGCGGTGATCCCCGCAAAGCCGTTGGAGCCAAAGGCCATTCAGGACGAGATGGGCGAGACTTACGACCCGGACTATGGGCGGATGAGTGGCAAGTTCGGCCTCGAAAGGACGTCGACAAACTCGACCAACCAAAACTTCGTGCTCTGCGGATACATCGATCCGCCTACAGAGATCCTCACAGACAATGTCACGCCGGCCGCGCTAGTGTCCGGGGCAGCGACGCAGGTTTGGAAGATCACGCACAACGGCGTGGATACGCACCCCGTGCACTTCCACCTCAACGATGTCCAGCTCATCAACCGGGTAGGATGGGACGGAGCTGTCAGGGCACCCGAGGACAACGAACTTGGATGGAAAGAGACCGTGCGCGTCAGCCCGCTCGAGGATACTATCGTAGCTATGAGGCCTGTAGCGCCGAAGCTGCCGTTTGGTGTGCCGGATAGCATCAGGCTTCTGGATCCGACTATGCCTGCCGGAGTAGCGGGCAACTTCTCGCTCATTGACCCTCACACGGGGCAGCCCTTCGTCACCCCGGTAACGAACGTGGAGTACAACTTCGGTTGGGAGTATGTCTTCCACTGCCACATTCTGAGCCATGAAGAGATGGACATGATGCGGCCGCTGCAAGTCATGGTTGCAAGCGCTATCCCGCGCACGCCGACGTCGCTTGCAGCTGCCGGTACACCCGGATCGGGCGGAGGCATCGCTCTGACTTGGACGGATACCAAGCCAGCGCCAGTCTTGCCGCTGACGCTCACCAGTACACCGGATCCACAGCTAGAGGTTGGATTCCGCATTGAGCGCGCACCGCTGACAGGCGGGACTCCGGGCGCCTACACTGCAATTGCGACCGCACCGGCCAATTCGGCCGCTTATACCGACCTGACCACTATTGCCGGTGCTGATTACCGGTACCGCATAGTCGCGTTCAACGCGGCGGGAGACTCCGCTGCTTCGAACACGAGCGACGCAGTCAGCGCCGTTGACTTTGCCAGCTACATCGTCACACCGACGGCCGGGCCAAATGGCACGATTGCGCCTAATACGCCACAAGGCGTTCCGGTGGGTTCGCCGAGCAACGTGACCTTCACCTTCACTCCAAGCACGGGTCACCACATTGCGGCCGTCGTCGTAGATGGGACTCCCGTTGCATCTCCGACGGCGACGTACACGTTTACGGCGGTCGCAGCTAATCACACTATTGATGTGACCTTCGCTGTCAATCAGTTCGCCATCACCCCAACTGCCGGGGCGAACGGCACCATCTGGTGGGACACACCGCAACTTGTGCAGTATGGTGCCATGAAGACATTCGCCTTCTTGCCAGCGACCGGGTACAGAGTGGCCAATGTCCTCGTCGATGGTGTGTCGGTGGGACAGCCGACGTACTACACCTTCAGCAACGTGGTGGCCACCCACACGATTTCCGTGACGTTCGAGGTAATGACATACACGATCACGCCGACTGCCAGCGCGGGAGGAACGATCACTCCGTCCACGCCGCAGACCCTAGCCCATGGCGCGAGCAGCCCGGCGTTCACGATGACGGCGAGCGCGGGCTTCCACCTCTCGGCGGTGGCGGTTGACGGGGTGCTGGTCGTTCCGACTCCGACCACCTACACATTCACCAATGTCACCGCAAATCACACGATCGATGCCACCTTCGTGAGCGATCGTATGATGCCGGTGTTCCGCTTCTACAATGTGAAGAACGGCGACCACTTCTACACAGCTTCCGTGGCCGAACGCGATGCGATAGTAGTGAACTGGCCGACCGTCTTCACGTACGAGGGCATCGCCTATTCGGTGAACCTCGACAACCCGGCCAACAACACACCGCTCTATCGCTTCTACAACCACGTGCGAGACACGCACTTCTTCACGGCTTCAGCTGCCGAAAAGGATATGGTCATTGCAACATGGCCGACGATATTCACGTTCGAGGGAGTTGCTTACAACGTGTCGGCAACCGCTGCCGCGAACACGACAGCAGTCTACCGTTTCTACAACGTGCAGAACGGTGGGCACTTCTACACCATTTCAGTCGCTGAGCGTGACACAGTTATCGCGACGTGGCCGAACATCTACACCTATGAGGGAGTCGTGTTCTACATCGGCTACTGATATAGCAGCAGCCGCATCAACAGAAGAGGAGCCGGGCAACTGGACCGCGCCCCTAAAGTTGGACCCGGAATGAAAGTTCCGGGTCCAACTCTCTTTTTGGGGGTGATGTCATGAAATGGGATGATGCAACAAAGACGGAGGCAGCGGAGCTCTTCTACGCAGGCTAC